>CAZGEP010000050.1:0-28110 GCA_964524955.1 uncultured Planctomycetota bacterium
AGTGGTACACTTTAGACCGGTTTCCGGTACACTCTCAAACCGGTGGCGACAGTATACTGCAGGGAACTGATCCGGAAATACAACGTTCCGAGAAAAAAACAGCAGGATTATTGAACTTGAATCAGTAATCCTGCTGTTTTTGTTTTGCTGTGTCAAACGCTTCCTACTGCGGAGGAGGCATGGGCCTATTCATTTGTCTTGCCATCATAAAATACGGCATCATGGTTCCCAGCCACATACCTGATGGTGAATATTCCTTGCAGTTAATAGTCAGGGTTGCAGTTTTGTCTGCAGCAGTAAGTTTGGTGGAGTTCATGATGTCTACAAAATTCTTCAGTTGAGGCATCATGGCGATTGCTCCAGCCATCTGCTTCTTTGCCTGTTCCAGCTCCTTGGCCATATTGTCTGTTACAGCTTTGATCGCAGCATTATCCTTGCCGGTTGCTGTCAATGTGAGGACGTTTTCGCCTTTTTCAGTCTTGGAACTCTTTAGAATAGCTGTATCAAAGGGCTTGAGCGGAGGCGCAGTCTTGTATCCATCTGAAAGTCTGCAGATTCCCCAGATTTCTGATGTGACGTCTACGTCCTTAAGAAGTGCTTTTGCCCAGTCCGCAGAACTGACTGTACCTGAAACAGTCTTTTTGTCCAGATGCATCTTGTAGTTTCCAAGAAACTTATCGGCGGAAATGCTTTTTCGGTCAGGACCGGCGAAAATTATGATTTTTGTATCATCGATCAGGGCCATGACAAAGCTTTCCCTGGATAGCACATCAAAACCGGAAATTTTTTCAGTGTGAAGGCCAAAACTGTTTTTAAGATAGGAAAACACGCTCTTCTTATCATAGACACCTTTGATCAGAAAAGCGACAAATCCGGTTTTATCACCAACATTATCTGCCAATGCGAACATGACATCATCGATCCGGAAGTATCCGGTGTCAGCCATAAGCTTGAGTACATGCTGATTGATCACTTCCATGGGATTGCCGCCGGAACCGGGGCCCATCATTCCACCCATCATACCCATCATTTCTGTTGGATTGAGGATGGGTTTGGATTCTGTGATCCGGTTGCGGAGTATCAATCCGCAATTGTCAGGAATCCATTTCATTTCATCACCAGGGGAGAGTACTGGACGTTTTGGCAATGGATTTCCCGTAATTTTTGCGAGCGCTTTCTGAGCTGTCCAGGCTTCTCCGATGTTCTTGCCGGAGGCGATTTTTTTTAAGCTAACAACCGATTCTTTGGATTTAAGCTCACCGAGTGCCCGGATGACAAGGAGTTTATGGATATTCTTGTTTACATTCGGAGTTTCGAGTCGTTTCAGCAGGTCTTCAGCCGTGACCTTGAGCTGCGGGTCATCTGAATTCTTTAACTTATCAAGCCAGGGTTTGGCAGCACGACCGGCTTTAACGATATCCTCCCGGGCTTTCTTTCTCTCCTCAGGTGTTCCATTCTGGAGTTTGTCGATCTCCTTGGACAGATCGACTTTCTCTGTTTTAACCGGTTTCCCGTCAAGCTGCAGCAGAAGGGCATCTGCTGTATATTCAACCTGATGAGATTTGAAATACAGTCCCAGATCGACAACATCAACAGCGTCCATACCGGAAGACAGAACCATAAAAAGAACAACTGGAACAAACATCATTGCCATTGCAAACTCCTTAAAAAAATGTTTTAGATCCGTATATTGTATCCGGAAAGATGCGTATACAAGAAAAATCACACGGCTTGAAAGAAATTTAACCGGGAAAGAACCTTTTCCGCAAGTTCCGGATTCGTATGTTCAACCGGTACGATATGGTCTTTTCTGTCCTGGCGAACAATCGTATGGATCTGTCCCGTTTTCAGGCATATCTGGATCAGGTTGATTTCCTGCTGAGATTGATTCGATGATTTGATAAGGTTGATCAAGCGACTCAGGCGAAATGCTGTTACAAGTGTGGATGTATCGATAAACCATGGATACGCTGCTGAACCCAGGCAGTGATACGGTGAGAGGATTGGTTTGCCTGACATATCCGGCAATCCTGGAACTCCATAAAACATGGATATACCCAGGGTAGCTGGTTGTTCAGATAAGAATACGAGGTTATCTGCAATAGTCTCAACGGTGTCTCCCTGACACCCACAGATAAAATAGGTTATGCAGGGAATTTGATGACCGGCAATGCAGGCTGCGATCTTCCTGTAGTGATCGATATCGTTATGTCTGGACTGTGCATTCAGTACCGGAGTTGAAGTTGACATAATCGAAAGATTAAACTGGGTGATTCCGGCAGTAACAAGCTGCTGAACTTTGTTCTCATCAAGCAGCAGATAGTCCATGCCGTTCTCAGCAGAAAATGTGAATTCCTTAAAATGGTTCCGGAAGCGAGAGACGATTCGCATGAAGTAGTCAAAATCAAGGAGAAGGTTGTCATCCTCAAAAATAACATGGAGCGGAAGGTATGATGAAAATAGCTCTGACTCAATGGTATTGGCAACCAGGTGTTCATCCGTTTTCCGAAAGCGCTTTCCATGAATCAGACTGATCGGACAGTATCTGCAGGAGCGCGGGCACCCTCGGGTAAGCGATGTACTGACAAGCCTTTTACCCTTTTTAGGAGATGAATTCGCCCAGAGTAATGGAATGGACTCTGGTGTATCTAAAATGTCAGAAGCAACAACATTCCCATTTTTTTTCCATACAATATTCGGGACCGTATGCAAAGAGAATCCATTCTGCAGTGCATGCAGATACTTTGGGATGACAGTATCTGCCTCCCTGATAATGACAGCATCCAGACAGGAATGGAGAATGATTTCTTTGCTGGCGACGCTGACACCAGCTCCTCCTGCAATAACAGGGAATTTCCCACCTTTCTCCCGGATGGTTTGTGTCAAATCTATTAATTGAGGGGAATAACAGTAAGCAAAACAGGACAGAAAACATATATCCGGATTCTCCCGGATGATCCGATCCGCACAGGACTCAAAATCAGGCCCGAAGTGTCTGAATTTATGGAAAAAAGATACACGGCCTCTTTCTCCCTGAATCAGGTAGGGTTGGAGGTAATCAAGTTCACGGGGCAGTTCAAGGGTACGGGGCTTTCTCATCATTGCCGGAAAATTCATGAAAACAACATCAACTCCGTATTTTTCCAGCGCATTCTTTACGGCAATCGCACCCAATGAGGAGAACCGGTGCGGGGTGTGATAGAAATCCCGGATGGACGGGACAGCAACAACAGCTTTCATTCGTACAATCCCCAAAAGAAAAGGGACTGCACTCATGGATCCGAATACAGTCCCCTTGGAAAAACATAAGAAGAGTTTATTTCTTGAACATGTCAGCGCCGTATACGGCCTTGTCTCCAAGAATTTCTTCGATACGCAGCAGCTGGTTGTACTTACAGACACGGTCGCTTCTGCACAGGGATCCGGTCTTGATCTGGCCGGTATTCTTGGCCACAACAATATCTGCGATCGTATTGTCTTCGGTTTCACCGGATCGGTGGGATACCACAGCGGTCATGCCGTTTTCATGGGCCATGTCAATGGCTTCAAAGGTTTCGGTCAGAGTGCCGATCTGATTAACCTTGATCAGAATGGAGTTTCCGGCCTTTTCCTCAATGCCGCGCTTCAGACGTTTGGTGTTGGTAACAAAGAGGTCATCCCCCACGATCTGGACTTTTTTGCCGATTTCACGGGTCAGGATCTGCCAGCCTTCCCAGTCGTCTTCGTCCATGCCGTCTTCAATGGAGCAGATGGGATATTTTCCGACCCAGTTCTTATAGAAATCCGCCATTTCCTGAGAGCTGAGTTCGCGGCCGTCAGATTTTTTGAAAACATACTTTCCTTTTTTCGTGTCATAGAATTCAGAAGAGGCGGGGTCCAGCGCGATCCGAATATCATCTCCTGCCTTGTACCCGGCCCGTTCAATGGCTTCAAGAATGACTTCAACCGCTTCCTGATTGGAGTGAAGACCGGGCGCAAAGCCACCTTCATCTCCAACGGCTGTCGAGTACCCTTTTTCCTTGAGTACTTTTTTCAGTGTGTGAAAGGTTTCCGTGGCCATTTGAAGACCTTTAGTAAAATTCTCCGCTCCAAAAGGCATGACCATGAATTCCTGGAGATCAACCGGCGCGTCCGAATGGGCACCGCCGTTGAGGATGTTGCACATGGGGACCGGAAGGGTAACCGCGGAATCTCCGCCCAGGTAAACAAAAAGGGGCTTGTTCTGCTCCAGGGCACTGGCCTTGGCCGCGGCCATGGAAATGCCGAGGATTCCGTTGGCTCCGAGTCGTGACTTGTTTTCAGTGCCGTCAATCTCAATCATCTTGCGGTCCAGAGCTTCCTGGTCTGCGGAGTCCATGCCTTTGAGAGCGGCAGCCAGTTCATTGTTTACGCCACCGACCGCGTTCAGAACACCTTTGCCCAGGTAGCGGGCTTTATCGCCGTCCCGCAGTTCTACGGCCTCGTGTTCACCCGTGGATGCACCTGAAGGAACCGCAGCTCTTCCTGTAAAACCGGATTCAAGTGTGACGTCAACCTCGACCGTGGGATTGCCACGTGAATCGAGAATTTCTCTGGCCTTAATGCTACTGATTTTACCCATGAATTATCTCCTGAATACATGTTTTATTGTTGATTACAGACTGGACCTTGAAAGAGGGTATTATATAGACTCCTCCAGGTTTGTCAATCATGGAATCAGATAGTAAATGCGGAAACAATGATGATAAAAGATATCATTGACTGCACTTGAGAGTCACGCCGCGCATAACGATATCATCCGGTGCATCACAGTCAAGAGTAACGGTTTTTTCCACCTTCCCGGATGAATCTGCCCCAAGCTCTTCCTGCATTTCTTTTCCAAGCATTGTATAGTTCCACCGGGCAGATATGCTGGATCCATCGTCCACATCACCGGTGTCGAGATAGAGGCTGTTTTTGCCGGGAAGCAACCGCGGCTGGACATTCATATTGTGCTGGTATCCAATCATGATTCTCAGGGCGTTCATGGTAATGACATTCCGGCTTTCCATGTCAATCCGCAGCATGAATTCACGCAGTCCCTGTATTGTGGATTTGCCGTTCAGATACTGGCTTTTGCCGTTATTGAATGTGTCGTACCGAGGGGAGCCCCAGAAGACCGGCCAGACCGTGTTGCCGTTGTCCGCGGAGATGGACAGACCAAAGGTCCCGCTTCCGCTGACATCGGTGTCCAGAGAGATATGGTTGGCCGGATAGGGCAGTTTGAACCGATACCAGATTTCCATGAACTTATTCGGTCCGCTGGGGGAAAGACGGTTGTTTTCAAATGTTGCATTAAAGCTTTTTTCCGTTACTTTTTCTCCATGAACCAGCGGCAGCCAGCGCAAATTGCCGAATCCGTGCCAGCGTACGTTTTCGTTGGGTCGTATAGTAGACGGCCAGCGGTAGTGTTTCCAGTACGGTTCGTGCTCCGGATACCGGAGCTGTCCCTTAACACCGTACGGGGATATACTGCAGTGTGATCCCTGGGGCTGATATCTTCCGCGTTCACCTGGCGCTGCGTTGTTATACGTGACCAGTGCATACTCCGGAGGCGACGGTTGCCAGAGATTGGTGATTTCCTGCCCGGGAAGCAGGTTCCAGGCAAGACGTTCATTCTGCAGGGGCTGGACTATATCCAGCGCATCTTCCTGACGATGACGATGTGCAATTCCCGAGCGCTGCCAGAAGTGGCCGAGCGGTTCTGCGTGACCGGGGTAGGGCGCCTGTGCCAGATTGGAATCCGCAGCCAGTTCTTCGCAGGAAGCGACTTCACCGCTTTTGTTCAGGAAATACCAGCCAAGGAAGGGGTCAAAGGCATGCCATTGTTCTTTGCCGTCATCGCCCTTGTAAAATACTTCATAAATCGTGTGACCGTTGTTGTGGCAGACCACGCGTCGGGATTTGACTCCTGCCGCATTCAGGGCCTCGGAGGCGATCCATCCCCAGCCCGTACATTCATGAGATCCCCAGCCGGTAAAGAGCAGGCAGGAGTTGAAGCAGCGTTCGTAGTTTCCGGAAGCAGAAGCCTGGTAAAAATTCGGTCCCCGATTCATGCAGCGGATAAACCACTTGTAAAAGGCAAAGGCCTTTTCTTTATCGGTTTTGCAGTTTTCTTTTTTGAATACATCGTTGGCAAAATCACCAGGGGATCTGCCGCTGGGCCAGTCTTGATTTCCAAACCAGATTTCTTTGGCTGACATGGTTTTTCTCCGAAAACAGTTTATGTTTTATTCATGAAATACGCATGAAAAAGGGGCAGGTATATATAGCAAGTTCCTTTACAGCATTATCGGAAAAGTGAGATGCCCTTCTGTCGATTGCTTATTTCTGCATTTCCAGTATCCAGTCGGACAGTTGCCGACGGATATTGGCAAAGTTCTCAATCGACGGTGGCGGCGTTCCAAGGTTGCTTTTCAGGACATTGTATTCATTCTGAACGCCTTTGCCTGCTTCAAGCTTTCCCTTCCAGGATTTCAGGAAATGCTGACACTTGGCCATCAGGGCTTTGCGCTTTTTGTCGTATTTCTTTACGTCACCGGTGAATCCCTTACCTACGTCTCGACGGAATTTATGAATATTGGCTCCGCTGTAACCAGGTCCGTAGTAAAAGGCTTTGAGGTCGTATTTTAACTTGGTCAGTTTTTTGTAAATCTCAGGATTTTTCTTTTTGGCCAGATTCTCAGCCATAAAGCCATACCGGGTATTGAATAAACTGGCGGCGCGGCGTTCATAATTATTCGTTGTAAGGATCGTTCCACCGACAAAAGCCACCTTACCTTCACTGTCATGAGAGGTGGAGGGAACCCACCCCTGATCGCCGCCGTACGCACAGTCAATCACTCCGTCCATGGCATAAGCCCAGGGCTGGAAACCGCTGTCATTGGTGGATCGTCCGTAACACCACAGACTGATATTATACTGGTCACACTCGTATGTGCAGCAGGGATCGCCGCGGTACGCATTGGTATTGATGATATTGAAGTTCTCTGCCACATGCGTATGGTGACCGCCGTAAAAATTGAAGTACATTGGAATATTCTCATCAAACTGATGAACCCAGCGACGGGCAACATCATTTTTGTGCCACATGGAAAATCCCCAGGGTTCGTCGCCGGGACAGAATCCAAGCACCGGCCACCCGTATTTGCGGGCATGATGATGCATCAGGTAACAGCCGATTCCGTAGAGGTTTTTCCAGTCTTCAAAGTCCCCGGCATGGATCGTGTCCGGATATCCCTTGGAAAAGACCTTTCTCAAGTTGCCCAGTTCGATGATCACTGGACCGGTAAACCCGCATTTCTTGGCAAACTGCATTTTGTTGTCAAGGCTTCCGTAATTGATGCTGATTCGATCAGGCCGCAGCGAGGTGGATACACCGTGGGAGCCGGAAGCGCTTGCAAAGCAGTGCATGTTATTGTAATTGTGCCGGGCCAGTTCCCAGTACTCGTATTCGCTGAGTGATGGCCAGGCTTTGGTAAACCACCATCCTGCTTCAAAACCAAGCTCTTCAAAGGTGGGAAGATCAATGGGCAGGACTTCAATCTCAACATCAACCAGCAGATCGGGACAGTCATCTGCGGTAATCTTGATCTGTGTCTTGTAGATGCCAGGTTTGCATCCTTCATACGCCTCACCGGTCAGCCAGAATCGTTTGGATACCCCTTTCTTTAAATCAAGATAATCCAGACGTTTGAGCGGCCACATGCGGTTGGATTGAGTCGAGTAAAAGTGCTTGGCCCGATCCGGTTTTTCCTTGCGGATTGTGGGCGGATAGGTCATGTATTCCAGGTGCCAGGGCTTTAGAAACCCTTTAAAAGGTGTTCCGTCGTCCATTTTAAGCGGGCCGGTAAAATCGTAGCGTAAATTTTTTACATCTTTCAGGGTATACACAGAGAAAGATGCAGAGTAAAATTCGCTTTGCGAAAGAAACATGGAAACGGACGGTTTTTCAAACATTTCATGTTTCCTTGGTACTTCATAATACATGACATCCTGTTGAATCGGCCTGCGAAAGAAAATATAGCCGTATTTATCAAACATTTCCGGGTAGTTGCCTAATTTCTGGAATATGCTCTTTCCCCGTTGTATTTCACGGCTGGAAAATGGAAATCGTCTTCGTTTACAGTCATTGTGTATGTACGCAGAATTCCGGTATTGTTTACGTGCTTCGGCTTCGAGTTTGTCCGTGCGTTCGTGAATTTTAAAGTGAGCGATCGGAAGGCCTGCAGAGGTTGTCCGGATTGCAAAGCGGGTTTTTTCCGGATTATCTTTGAGTACGCGAAAATCATAGAAAGATGTGATAAAGTAAACCGTTTTCCATCTGCCGTCATTGATGCCGCCGAAATATCCCAGGCTTCGGAGACCGGAGCGGCTCTTGAATGTGCGCCCGTTGTACGCATAACAGGAACACTGGGCTTTCTGGGTATCCTTGTAACGTATTTCAATGATCATCTGCCGATCCGGAGTCGGGGTGTCGCCTTTCCAGAATTTATCGATGTCAATATAGACAGTCCGCCGCTTGAGGGCTTCTTTAAATGGCGGCTCATCTCCTTCTGTTTTGGGCGGAATGCGGTAGGTGGGTGGATAACGCAAGTCTTTATTTTCCTTGTCCATCCAGTTCTCAATCTCCGGTGTTTCCATACCGCTCATGTCAGGGCCTAGCTTCTTTTTCCTGGTTCCTTCGCCAATGGCACCGATATCATCATCTTCCAGTTCATTGATGATGTCTGCGTTGGGATCGTCGAATTTCCAGCCCTTGCCGGGCGGATCCGAGTCTTGATTGAGCTTGATGGTTACGACCGGTTCGGCCTGGGACCACCCAGCTGAAGCGATACAGATAGAAATGACAATAAGAAAATAAAAGAGTTTGTTCATTTTTCAGCTCCTGGGATTACTTTTTTGCTTTCAGAATCAGATCCTGAATCTGTTTTCTCCATTTTTCTGTTTCATGAAAACGGCTTCGGTCAGCCCATCCTTCGAAGCGAGCTTCATTTCCACGAATACCATTCAATTTCGGACATTTGGCAACGATTTGTTTGCGGATGCTGTCCAGCAGTTTCTGGGCGTCATTCTGAATCGACGAGTTTTTCGCAACTTTTTGCAGCAGGGTAAGATAGCGAAGGTCATCAATCCCTTCCCTTGCTCCGATGCAGGCCGGGATTGGAACATAGTCACCTTCCAAACCACCAACAACAATCGAATTATCCCAACCGCCGTCGGTATCACTGAAAGCGGTACCGCTGAACCGCTTGTATGCACTGATTAACACCGCATCTGCACCCATGGCCCAGGCATAAAATCCGTTGGCAAATCGGGAATAGCCGGTGCGCACTTTGGCGTTTCCGGTGTCCGTGATCAGAAAATTCTTACCCATCTTTCGGACTTTTTCGATATTTTTCTTATCCAGTCCGTATTTGGCCGGAAAATCAAACGCTTTGGTTCCCCACCATTTAACATACTTGCCCAGATAGCGTCCGTAGCGGCCCTTGCGGAAATAGCCGCTGGACTGCCACCGGTTAATAAATGGCACAAATACTTTGGTGTCCGGTGCTGCCTGGTGCATTCCCCACAGAATATCATAGACCAGAGGTGCGCTGACATCAGAAACACTGCCGGTCACGGAAAAAGCCATTTCCGGCCAGTCCGCGGTTTTGGAATGTTCATTGAGTGGAAGGAACTCCTTGCCAAAGCGTTTGAAATAACGAAGGCTGACAATCTGCCCCTGGCCGATCAACCGGTGTGTGGCACTGGAAATGTTGGATGCCCACTGCCCCAGGTTCAGTCTCCTCCGTTCGTGTCTCCACTCCCGATGAGATAGTTCACTTGCATTATGGGCAATGGATACGATGACCGGACCGGTGAGACCTTTTTCAATAAAGCTTTTCATTTTTTTGTCGATTTTCTCAAACTGGTAGTCGAGCTTATCATCCTTGATAAAAATGCCCAGCCCGAGGTCACCGATCGAACACTCCAGCTGAATACCGGTCATCTGCATTTCACTCATAAAGTCAATATCGCTTTGAGATGGTACATGACTGGTTACGACTCCATGTTTGACTATGGAAGTATCCAGCTGGAAGGGCAGAACCTTGATGTGTGCTTTGATTTTCAGTTTTTGTTTGTCGTTTGTATGAATCGTGATTGCACCGGAATATGTTCCCGCAGGGGTGTTTGCCGGTGCCGATACCTTACACCACAAACGGAGTGTACGGTTCTTGTCAATGGAAAAGGTCGTGAATCCCGGAGTGATCGGAAGAATTCGCCAGGGAGCCATACATCCCATTTTAATGATTGTGCCTGTTCTTTCATCTCGTTTTCGATGGTGAATCAGGGCGTGTTCAACATACTGTGGGGTAATGCTGCCCGGGAATTTCTTGCCGGATTTGTTTGTGAAATCACCAAGGGTCAATTTCAATCCCTGCCGGTTATTCAATGCGTACAGGGAGAGAGTCAAGGGTTCGATTTCGTTCTTTGCCAGGGTCACGGATATTTCCCGTGCTACTTCCCGTTGAGTTGGTGCATACAGGGGATACTGCCAGTCAATATACATGCGTTGATACGGAATTAGATAGGTTTTGTCAACCTCATCCGGAGAGACCCGGCATTTCTGTGTTCCGCCCCAATTCTGCTTGGTAAAACCCAGGCCGGAGAGCTTACGAAGTCGTCTCTGGAATTTAATGGCATGATCCATGGCAACACTTTTGGCTGCGTTCGTAACTTCACTGAACCGGACCGTACTGATGCCAATTCTGGTTCCAGTGGGCACTGTGAATTTCAGGTGGACCTTTCCCTTGTCATCTGCGCCGATCCATTCCTTTTTGGCGAGAAAAAAGGCGGTGTGCCATTTTTTGTCGTTCTTATCCGTGATCTGACCCAGAAAATGGTATCCGGATCCGGAATACAGATATACATTGATCGCTGTTTTCATGAAGTCCCGGTAGTTGACTTCAACCATTGTATCCTGAGACGGATGTGTGCCGTCTTTCCAGTACTTGTCAAACTTCATATATGCAGCAACAGGTCGAGGAGTTCTTCCGTACTTTTTTTTTGGGCCGGTAATATATCGATACATGTCCAGACCGAATTCCTGTTCAATGGTTCCGGACCAGGGGGATCGCCTGCCCAGCGGATAGCAGACCCCTTTTTTCTGGGAAAGAACCATTTTATAGGTCTTCCGTTTTTCCTTTTTCAGTTTGTCCTTCTTGGCGGCACTCTTTTTCTTGGGCGCAGGCGAGTCAAAATCATCATCCAAACCGCCGCTTTCATCAATCTTGAAATCTTCCAGGGCTTCATCCATCTGGGCGTACGTGATTGCAGAGATGCCGGCAAGAACGGCAAAACACAATACAGCTACCAGGTTTCTGCGTATCCATTCATTCAGCTTTCCCACGCTTGGGTTCCTTTCCACAAATCAGGTTGGGGCGGTTTGAATTTATTTTCCGCTCAGGGAATCACGTTTTTTGATATACTCTTTCACTACCTTGGGCATACTGTTTCCGACTTCCAGGAACGCGTGACCGAACATCTCCGGGATATGAGAGTAGTTCTGGTTGGTCAGCGCCCAGCAGGTGTCTTCGTATACCTTGTCGAATTTAGGCTGACGAGCCCGCAGCAGGTTCAGACTCCATACGCAGGGAATCGTCTTGGGATCATCCAGCAGATCCTTGAACGCGAATTTCATTTCCAGCGTCCAGAAATCCTTTTCCCGTTTGGTCTTCATCTCAAAGGACGTTGGATCCCAGTTGTAATCAAAGCCGGAGCGCGCCAGCTTGTACGCACCGACTGGATTGAAAATCATATTAAAATACTTGATGGCATTCTTGCGGGCATACGGGTCAATAAAGAGCTCTACCGTATCTTCACCCCATCGGGCGTTGCCCTTGCCCACCTCATCCGCAATCAGGAATTCAGCCTCGCTGTCAAAACACTTGTAACAGATATAGATGTTTTCATTGTCAGTAACCAGCTTGGCAAAGGTTTTGTGCTTGGGAGTGGCACCGCCCATGTTAATGGCGAAATGCAGCTCCTCCGATTCGCTCCAAGCCTTATCGTTCAGGTCTCCGTCAATGACCGGTCCCTGTTTTACCTTGGGAACCAGGACTGTGGGTGCACCAATTAATCGGTTGATATCCTGTTTGCGAATCGGAAAGCGTCCTTTGGGCTTGAGCGATTCACCAGCCAGAAATTTTCGGATCAAGGCATCTTCCACGGTGCCGGCCTGAAAATAGAGCTGTCCGAACCGGGACGGCGCTTTGGAAGTCAGGAGCCGTGTAGGGGACCATGCTGTTTCTTCCGACTCCATGGATGCCAGATACTTTTTGAGCTGCTCCTTGGTGATGCTGCCGAAATCAACGCGACCCATCTTGGGCTGGCGGTAACGCATAAGATTCAGTCCCCAGAGTTTCGGGAGCTTTGATGTATTTTCAACCAGGTCGGAGAAGGAGATTTTCATCTCCAGACCCCAGGCCTCTTTTTCACGCACCGGCACGGCTCTGAATGTGGAAGGATTCCATCTTTTATTGCCTGACTTGGCATGAAAGGCCACGCCCTTTGAGTTAATGATAAAATGATAGAAATTGTATCCTTCCGTGTGGCCCGGATCAATAAAGAGCTCGATGTAATCGTCTGACCATAGTGCCCCGTCTGTCTTCTTGACATCGGCAACCAGCTTTCCCATCTCCGGTTCCACACAGTACGTGCATATGTAGAGGTTTTCCTTATCGCTGACGACCTTTGCCCAGGTCAGCTGGTTGGGTTTACCTTTACCGCGATTGAGTGAAAAAACCAGTTTAGGTGCTTTCTGCCATGCCGCGTCATCCAGTTTCCCATCGATCTTGGGAGCATTAACCGACGGAACAATCTGACAGGGCTTGCCAAAGAGATTCGTCAGGTTCTTCACATTCACTTCAGCAGAGAACCCAGTCTGAAGCATAAAAAAGATAACAAGTATGGATAGGATGTATTTTTTATCCGTCATGGTAAAATGTCCCTGTTTGAAAGGTGAAGGAAATAAACAGATAAAACAATGTCATTCAGATTCAGATAATAATACCTTATATGTTATCAATTTGTTGAGGAATTGTCAAATAGAAATCAAGGCAGTCTGTAGAAAGCCATGTCCTGAAAAGAAAGCCGGACGTCTTTGTGTGACCAGAGCCGCCCGGAAAAAAGTCGTGGATTGGTGAAAAATTCATCGAAGCGCACGGATAAAGCATCCGCCGCTGCTGCCGGAGGATGTCTTGCCGCTGCTGAATCCGCTTGGAGGCGGGGGTGGAGCATCCTTGCCTTTTTGCGGCTTTTTGTATAGGGGGGCTGCTTTCTCAGGCAGTGGTTCGGAATGGTTGTAACTGGGAAGAATCAGGTAAACCGGTTCGGATGAATTGTTTTTGATCCAGTATCCCTCAAAGGGCAGCATGGTGTCTGTAGTCAGGTATTCCCCGTTTACATACGCAAAAACTACCTGGCCGGTAAATGTGTTCAGCTCCGATACCAGTCCGTACATCAGGGTTCCGGATACCACATAACAACGGTCAAGAAGAACCGGGTGAGTGTGTGGGCTTCCGACCTGATTCCAGCCGGGATCGAGTTTGACCGGTACTGCGTAGTTTTCATCAATCCGTTTTCCGCTGTATACAACTTCCGTTGCATAGCGATGGATCAGCCAGTAACCGTGCCCCAGACGGAAATTACCTTTCTGCATGGTCGGAATGTCCAGCCCCTCCAGGTATGCTTCGCCTTCGGACCAGTTGAAAAGACGCCAGATGGTGGGATCGTATTCACCGAAAATATGTTCCAGTGCGAGAAATGCACCGGATTTATTTACCGTGTCATCCTGGAGCTGCGGGGCAATCAGCGGCAGCGAGATCATGGTATAGGCCTCGGCAGTGGTGCCGCCTGTAAGCGACGTACTGAAGCTGCTGTCCTGACCGGGCAGCAGAGAGATTTCCGCCGGCGAACTGAGATTCCCGCCACGATCACGGGCGTAGAGCCTGAAATAGTGTCCTGTCTGAGATTCTTCAGCGGTTTCAAAGACATAGGCGCGTACATTCCCGATATCCGCAGGATCGGAATATACAGATCCGTCCGTGCTGTGCGAAAGCATATACGTCACCGTGTCGCTGCTGGATGACGCGGCCCAGACCAGATCAATCCCGGTTTCTCCCTGGCTGGCCATAAAGGCTGAGGCATGGGCTGGAGGCGTGTCGTCACGTACAAATACGGCAAGGCCCGGAGATCCGTCCTGTACCAGGGGCAGGACAATGACCTTGGCGCCCAGACCCGCGTAGCCGCTGTCTGTGACCGTGCCCTGTGTGAATACTCCCTGGGCCGAAAGGGCGTACGTGTCTGTTGAGAGAATCGTGTCGTTTTCATAAACGGTCATAGTGCCGGTGCTCTCGAAAAGCACTTCATGAATCTGTGCCGCAAACGTGCTGCCGCTGCCCGAGTAGGTGATGCGCATGTAGCGGCCCGCAAGCGAAGAAGTGGAGTAGGAGTGATCCGCGTGATCGTCCTTGAGCAGGAAGCGAAGTTCCACTGGACCGGTTTGCGTGGACAGCAGAATCAGCGACCCGTTTTGATTGGTAAATCCCGAACTGTCCGATGCCCAGCTCATGAATCCGTCAGACTCTACCGTGTAGGTGTCGCTTACCGATACACTCTCGGGACTGCCGCTGATATTGCTGAGAAGTGTTCCACTGAATCCGCCGGCACCGTCACAGGTGACAGTACCGTTTTCACTGAACACCGCTCCTTCACTGCTAAGCCCAAGTCCGCCTCCCCGATAGATTCCGGAAAGAACAGTGTTGTCCAGCGAAGTGGTTGGAATGGCAGTGCCCAGAACCACCTCTGTAAGAGTGCTCTCAGAGGATTGCGTTGCGAAAAAGGAATCATCCCTCAATGCCCAGCCGGTATGTGTGTTATGAGGATCCACGATTCGGAACGCGCCTTCATTGTTGGACCATGTTCCGGCGCTGGAGAATCCCTCTGTCTCGGTGCCGTCATACTGGGAGCCGGAAACAATATACGTTCCGGCCGGATTCAGGCTGATGCCGCCGAGGGTGTTGTTTGCGTATCCGGTTTCCTGGTAGAAGGAAACAAACACATGCGTGGGCTGTGCGCCGGTAAAGTCATTGCCCGTGCTGTCTGCATTGCTGATGTCAGCCGTGATCGACAGGGGGGTGAAGACGGCCTGTTGCGAGGAAGGATAGATTTCATAGGAGCCGTTTTCAACCGTAAAGGAATAATTGCCGCCTGCATCCACAACCGTTGAATTTGAGGCGTCTCCGGTCAGCACAAGGGTCAGGTCAGCGGGGATGTAGCCGCTGACGGTTCCGGAAAGGGTAAAGGTGTCTCCGGTTACCTGTGCAGCGATGAAATTCATATCCGTCAGGTTGCTGGTTGTGATATTCGCGGCCTGCAGAGAGGGGGAAAAGGTGTAGCCGGTCATGGATGCGGCCAGGGTATAGGTGCCGGAAGCCAGTCCTGTGAAGGAATAGCTTCCGTCTGCGGCTGTGGTTGTGGTGTCGGTTGCATT
The DNA here is from genome assembly GCA_964524955.1 of uncultured Planctomycetota bacterium. Lineage (GTDB taxonomy): Bacteria > Planctomycetota > CAZGEP01 > CAZGEP01 > CAZGEP01 > CAZGEP01. The sequence goes on from CAZGEP010000050.1 coordinate 15,554, forward strand.
TCCGGAGAGGGTGATCAGCACGCCTTCACTTACGTCACCGGAAACGGTTCCGGAAATGGAATAGCCCGCAGTATCATCATCGGTGTTGATGACCGTCACATCTCCCGGGTCCATCCCGTTGTAGGTGGTGTCGGAACTGGATGCAGCAGCGGTTACAATGGCGTAAGTAGTGTCCCCGTCCACTACCGTATCATCCACACCGGTTACGGTTACCAGCTGCGCTGTATTCCAGGTCGCTGTGGTAAATGCCAGAGACGCCGGAGAAACGGTTCCCTCCGTGGTATCGGAACTGGAAAGCGCGATGGAAACATCTGCAATCGGTTCGCTGTTCAGTACAACGGTAAAGGTAGCGGTTCCGCCGGCTTCAGTGGTGCTGCCGGAAATGGCTGAGACTGTAATACCTGCGGTGTCGTCATCGGTGTTGGAAACAGAAATGACATGGTCAGCCAAAGGATCGAAGAAGTCATTCGAGTTGGCATCATCAATAGAGAGCGTCAGGCTGACCGCCGTATCTCCGTCAACCACGCTATCGTCTACGCCGGTTACGGTTACAGTTTGAGCTGTATTCCAGTTGGCAGAAGTAAAGGTGAGTGAGGCGGGAGATACGGTCGCTTCCCCTGTGTCGCTGCTCGTAATATCAATAACCACATCCGATTCCGGCTGTGCATCCAGAACAACTGTGAAATCGTCTGTGGTGCCGGATTCTGCAGTCAGCGTGCTGCTTCCGCTTTCTGTGACTGTAAATCCGGCAGTGTCATCATCCAGGATTGTATGTGCACGGGAGAAGTTGGTACTCAACGTTGCATTGACCGGATTGGATAGGTCGACAATAATGGTTTCGTCTGCTTCCGGAACTGTGTCTGCAATGACTTCCGCTGGAATGGAGAGGGAGGTGACTCCCGGTTCAAATGTCAGGGTTCCGGGAGTGAACGTGTAGTCTGTACCGGCCGTGGCTGTTCCACCACTTACTGCGTAGTCGACGGTAATGGTCTTTGCGCTTTCGTGCGACAGGTTGACCCAGTACAGAGCCGTGCCGGACTCACCGCCGCTGGAGCCGGCTACATCATGCCCGACCGTGGGATCTTCAAAAAACTCCAGGTACCCCATGTCCGCGTAGGCGGGGGAGCCGGTGCCTGTGTCCGCAGTTCCCGGATCATCAAAACGAACGTTTCCATTGTAATCCGTATCCGTGGCATAGGTGCCGTCAGCCGCATCCACGCATGGCGATCCAGAGTTGATGCTGAAATCATAAATTGAGTATGCCCCTCCGCTGGTGGACGTATTATCACCCCAGACCGTAATTGTGGTTGCTGTGTTGGCGATAATGGGAAACAGAAGGCTTGTGGTATCCGGCTGCAGAAATTTTCCGACCATGCTCCCGGGGCTCCATGAGGCATTACCATCGGTGTGAGTGGTCTGGCATTGCGAAGAATCGAAAGTGGAACCGGCAGACCATGCGCCGTTGATTGCGGCTGGAAAGAGGGGATCCGAATTGATGTTGTTGCCGGGATATCCTCCTTGTATGCATGAATAGTCAACCGCAGTTTGACCATTACCGCCGGTATTAACGATTTGTTCATTCGACACAGTGTCTGTATTGTCCCACAGTATCGAATTGTACACAACAGGATAAGCGGCAAGCATACCGGTATCAGCATAAATCCCTCCACCCTGACCACTTAATCTGGCATGGTTTCTGGCAAGGGTTGTGTTGATAATGATTCCGGGCGCGTTACTTGTGCAGATCCCTCCACCGTTACCTGATGATACGTTCCCGATAACCGCGCAGTTGATCATGGCGCCGATTCGACCCTGATAGGCAAAAATCCCTCCACCACCATTGTAATCGGAGACGGATTCATTTCCCGCAACAATGCAGTCTTCCAGAAATACAGCGGCCAGATCTCGGCAGGCAATTCCGCCTCCGTCACCTGCCCTGTTGTCGGTAATTACGCATTTAATGAATCTGGTTTCGGCGGCAGGAAGCGTGCTCATGATACAATAGACTCCTCCGCCGTAAGCGCCGGTTCCGTCATTTGCAATGATGTTGCAATTCGTAAACACGGCGACGGAATCATCCAGATAGACACCGGCACCATGAAAGCCGGTGGAGTTGTTGTCCGCTATTGTGCAGTGGTTGATAATCGGATCCCCGTTTTTAACGTAAATACCTCCGCCTAAACCGTCCGAAGTGTTCTGGGTTATCCGGCAATTTTTGATTTGGGCATCAGCATTGAAAATGTGGATACCTCCACCATCAGACACGGACGTATTCTGGCTGATCAGGCAGTCTTCGATCAGAGGTTCGGATCCGTTTTTAACAGCAATACCTCCGCCCGGGCATATGTTGATTGTGGTGTTCAGGGTAATTTCGCAATTTTTTATATACGGTTTGGAGTCGGCATCGCAGTAAATGCCGCCACCGGATGCCGGGCCGTGTGCTGTGTTTGATGTAATGATGCAGTTTTGAATGGTTGGGGAGGCACCGTAGATATAAATGCCGCCTCCTTCAGCCACGAAACCATTGGTAATGGTAAATCCGTCGAGAATCGAGTTCCTGGATTCATTGGTCAGAAATGAAACCACAGACATGGAAGCATTTCCGTCAATAGTGGTGGAAGCGGCTCCGTTCTGCGAAACGACCCGAACACCTTTGCCGTTATAGTTTATGGGTTCGATATATGTTCCATCGCCGACCAGAACTGTTCCATTGTTGACCGCCGTGGTGATGGCACTCTGAATGGAGCCAAAGGGGCTGGCCTGGCTGCCGTCGCCCGACCCGCCGGAAGTAACATAAACCGTGGCAAATTCAAAGGCTCCTATATCAGCGGTCAGTCCGCCGGCCGTGGCCGGATCATCGTAACGGGTAACCCGGTCATAGTCTGAGGCATAGAAATTCGGAGCAGACGACCATGCCGCGTCAATACAGGGGGAACCGCTGGAGATGTGAAAATCGTAAACGGCCGTGTTAACGAAAAGCGGATCCGCGTTAATATTTACGCCGCCGTCAGCGGATGCGTCCCCGCCACACTTGGTACCATTGATGCCGCCTTCAATGTTCGAGTAATCAACCGTGGGGGTAACGCTGCTGTTATAGATTTCTCCGCCCGAAGTCGCGGCTGTGTTGTTCCAGAGGATCGTATTGTAGATGTCGATCGTTCCGGATGTGAAGTTTGCGACTCCGCCACCCTGGTCTGCGCTGTTTGCGGAGATTGTACAGTTGGTTATCGTGCAGTCGGCTCCTGAGTTGCAGATCGCTCCGCCGTCTCCGGAAGCGGTGTTGGTGTGAAAAATGGAGTTTACGACCACAGGAGAGGATCCGGCAGATCCGGCCATGCCCGCTCCCGTGGGTGCTGTATTGTTTTTGAAGACTCCTTCATGAACCAGCGGAGCAGACGATATGTTGCTCAGACCGCCTCCACCGGTTCCTGCCGCGTTATTGTCAAAGGTGCAGTACCAGAGTTCCGGGCTGCAGTTTTCATTGTGCATGCCTCCACCGTATACCTGAGCCTGGTTGTTGAGAAAGACGCAGTTTTCAACCTTCAGTCCTGTGCATCCGTTGTTAAGCATGCCTCCGCCGCTGGAGTCGAGTCCGCCTCCCTGGGCATTGCCGCCTGTGATGGTGAAACTGGTCAACGTTGCGCTGCTTGCTCCCAGAACCACATGATTTAAGCTGCCCTGACCGTCCAGTATTGAGGTGGATTCCTTTTTGCGGTCGTAGATGCCGGACTCTTTCCCGTTGAAACCGCCGTGCACGCTGATTCCGGCTGTCATGGCCAGGGGTGCGGAAAGTGCATATGTACCGTTCATAACCCATACCTGTCCGCCGGCAGGGGCAGCGTTGATGCCGTCCTGAATGCTGGTAAAGGCCGTGGACCACGAACTACCGTCTGTGTTGTCGCCGTCCGGGGATACAAAAACAATTTCGTTGAATTCATAGGCGCCCATGTCCGGTGATGTGGATGCGGGTTCCGGTCTGGCACGGCCGTCCAGGTCTTTATCCGGTCCCCCGGTTTCAGCGGCCTGAATACACGGAGATGAACCTGTCAGGTGGTAGTCGCCGGCACCTGCAAACAGTGGATCTGAATTGATGTTGCCGGTGCCTGCGAAGCCGCCGTCGACATCACTGTAATCCACAGTTATGGTTGTTCCGGGACTTGAGATGTCGCTGTTGCTGTTTCCCCAGAAAATTGAACTGGTAACGCTGGTTGTCAGGCCAGCTCCTATGTTGTAAAAGCCGCCGACGGTAGAGTCGGTGGACGTGTTGTTCGCAATAGTGCAGTGCCGTATCGTTGGGTTGTTGGATGCCATGGCCGCAAAAAAGACACCCCCGCCCTCCGTGTAGGATGTGTTTGAATGAATAAGGCAGTTTTCAATGGTGGGGGACGCTTCGGTCACGTAAATCCCGCCACCGCTTCCATTGGGCGCTGAATTGTTGCGGACGATGCATTGGCTGATGACAGGGCTTGCGTTGCTGATATAAACACCTCCACCGTTACCCGGAGCGTAGCTTACAGTATTTCCTTCAATAATACACCGGCTGACAGCTGCTGTGACACCGGCGATCCGGATGCCGCCGGCATCGGTTATTGAATTGTTCCCGCCGGTGACAGTGACTCCGTCCAGAGTGCATGCGGTGGTGATATTTACGACCGGAGCGATGGTGCCCTGTCCGTCCAGTACTGTGACATTGGCTCTGGGATTGCTCTGGCTGCGCAGGTATTCGGTGCCGTCAAATCCTCCGAAAATGCTGCAGTTGACAAAAACATCCAGGGTTGCAGTAATCGGATATGTTCCAGCCTTGAGCCATATTTGTTCGTCCGGAGAAATGCCGGAAAGCGCGGCGCCCACGGTCTGCTTGGCATCTGCCCAGGTTAAACCGTCGTTCGCATCGTTGCCGCCGGGACGGACAAAGATAACCCGGGACGCGGCTGCGGTACCGTATGCGGCAAAGGCCAGCCCGATTTCATTGTCCGAGGTGCTGTTCAGTCCGAGTTCAGCAAGCGGGATTTTGAATTCGTATGTCTTGTGCTGGTAAACCGCCCGGGGGGTATAGGTAAATCCCGGTTTTCCCCATGTCTGTTCAGGGACCGAAACTTTGAAGCAGCGTACGCCCCTGGTTGTGCGCACATAGAGCCTGGCATAGTCTTTGTCGCCGTCCATGGTATTGTCCGGAACAAAGTCCACAGCCGCGTACAAAAAGTTCTCGTCATTGGCAATCCATGCGTACGTGTAATTGTCCGGATGCCCGGTTGCCGGTTCGCAGAATTCGGTAAAGAGCGGTCGGGAGAGTTTGGCTTCGTCCAGAACGCCGTCTGTCTTGAAGCTGCGGACATTGGCATTCAGGCGGTAGGTGTAGAATTCAGATATCGGAGTGATTTCTGAGCGCATGTTGGGAAGCGGAAACTGGAAAGGCACGTCACTGATAATCTCGGGTTCGCACCGGGCCGTGAGTTCGAGTTTTCTTCCACCTTCGGGAATCATAAAGACCGCAGTGACCGGACTCTCGTCTGCATTGATGACGTCGTAGTCGCTGCGGATAAGTTTTTTGAGCAGGAAGGCGCGGTTATCAGAGCTCTCCGCTTTAATGCTTTGCGGGCCGTGGCCGTTGATGCGGATGGCGTCAATGTGTGAAAGGGTTGTTCCGTCATGGGTGATCCGTACGTTCGTCTTTCCCGAAAGACCGAGTCTGGAGATGTCGAGTGTTTTGGTTGTGAAATCTTTTCCGTATTCAAGGCGGCCTGCTTCAGTCCACCTGTTTTGATGATACACGGAAATACGAAATGCGCCATTAATCCGTTCCGGTAGTTCTGGAGGCTCTGCCTTGATCGATAAACTGAAAAGGAAAGCAACCCCGCACACAAGCATACTGGAAAACAAACGATAGACTTTCATACAAATACCCCGCAAATAAAAAAAATAATAATGTATAGTGATTCTCTGAGGATTATCATCTGATTTTTCCAAAAGCAAGATAAAAAATAAAATTTACGTTACTCAGGGTAGTGTTAAGAAAGAGCTTAACCAAATCTTAACAATTAGCGATTTGGAATACCATCGTCTTTATTATTGAGGGGTGCTCTACTTAGATCGTCAGGCAGATAAGTCCCCTTTTGGTGGGCTGCCTCAGGCACCGTTCTGACGCTGGTTATGATTTTGGACGGACTTCGAACCGTTACATAAATGTGACCTTGCACTTCAATAGTTACATAAATGTTGTAAATTAAATTGCTTTTCAGGCAAAAACAGGCGTTTAGAGCTATTGGTCTTGAATTTGCTTAAAATAATCAGGTTCTGTATCGTCTAATCATGATGGCCGGTTCGGACAGTGTAACGACTTTTTACTTTTAAATGGACAACCACCATGGGCAGAAATTCCTGGCAATGGAAAGGACTTTACAACCCTCACTTTGAACATGACGCGTGCGGTGTGGGATTTGTTGCGCGAATCAACGGTGAGCAGACACATGACATCATTGAGAAGGGCATTCAGGTTCTGGTGAACCTGACCCATCGCGGAGCAACCGGAAGTGATAAGCGGACTGGAGACGGTGCCGGGTTGCTCTTTCAGATCCCGGATGCGTTTTTTAGAAAAGAACTTGAGACTGCAAAGGCAACGCTGCCTGACGTTGGACAGTATGCCGTGGGCCAGCTCTTTCTGCCAACGGATTCGGGATACCGTAAGCGCTGTGAGAATGTACTTAGTGAAACAGCCCATGACATGGGTATGGATGTACTTGCCTGGCGGGATGTGCCTGTTCAGCGAAATTGTCTGGGGGAAATGTCCTCAAAGACATGTCCGGTCATTCGACAGGTGTTTCTTCAGCATGGCCCTCAATCCGTGCAGATCGATTTTGAGCAGGCCCTGTACCTGCTTCGCAGAAGAGTAGAAAACGCGGTTATCAGCGGTCACCTGGATCCGGAAGATCAATTTGCGGTCTGCAGCCTCTCTTCCCGGACCATCTGCTACAAAGGATACCTGATGGCCGGACAGGTCCCGGAGTTCTATACCGATTTGAATGATTCGCATCTGGTCAGTGCGCTGATCATCGTCCACCAGCGTTACAGCACCAATACTTTTCCGTCCTGGGGGCTTGCCCAGCCCTTTCGCATGCTGGCGCATAACGGAGAGATTAATACCCTGCGCGGTAATATCAGCAACATGAAGGCCCGGACCGCAAGTCTGAAGAGTGTGGTTTACGGCAGCGACCTTAAGGATGTTTTTCCCGTGATCATGGAAAACCAGAGCGACTCGGCCTGCCTGGATAACATGCTTGAATTTCTGGTGATGAACGGACGATCCCTGCCCCATTCCATGCTCATGACTGTTCCCCAGGCCTGGGGTAAGAAGTACCACATGGGCCGGGACTGCCGCGCCTTTTATGAATACCACTCCATGATCATGGAACCGTGGGACGGTCCGGCAGCGCTGATTGCCACTGACGGTATCCGTGTCTGCGGCATGCTGGACCGAAACGGTCTCCGGCCCAACCGTTACACCGTGTCGAATGACGGAATCGTCGTTGCCGGTTCTGAGACCGGTGTGCTGGATATGCCTGAAGACTGTATCCGTGAAAAAGGGCGGCTGGCGCCGGGGCGGATACTGATGGTGGATACTCAGGCCAACCGCCTGCTGCACGATGAGGAGGTCAAGGCCGTTGTTACGAGAAAGGCTCATTACCGGCGATGGGTAGAGGCCAACCGGATTGAACTGCGTGGACTTTTTGACGGAACCGTACCTGTAAGCCCGGACAATGCCAGCATTCATGAGCGGAAGCTTGCCTTCGGTTACTCCCGGGAAGATATTGAAATGATCCTGTCACCCATGGCTTCGCTGGGCAAAGAGCCGATCGGCAGCATGGGCGATGATATGTCTCTGGCCGTGCTGTCGGACAAGCCTCAGCTACTTTTTAATTATTTTAAACAACTCTTTGCCCAGGTGACCAATCCGGCCATTGATCCGCTTCGCGAAGAACTGGTCATGTCCCTGACCACGTACCTTGGTGCGCATCGCAATATCCTGGATGAAACACCCGAGCATGCCCGGCTGCTCAAGCTGCGTACACCGGTGTTGAGCAACGAAGATCTGCGCCGCATTCGTTCTCTGGGTGAAGCGGAATTCGGCACTGTGACCCTGGACATGACCTTTGACGCAGCACAGTCAGGAGACGGACTTGCCGCAGCCGTTGGACGTCTGTGCAAAGAAGCTGAGCAGCATGTCCGTGACGGAAAGACGGTTCTTGTTCTCAGCGATCGTCGGCTTTGTGAAGACCGCGTTCCGGTACCGAGTCTGCTCGCCACCAGTGCGGTCAATGAACACCTGACCGGCATGGGCATTCGGACACGGGCCAACATCGTCATTGAATCAGGAGAGCCCCGTGAGGTCGAACACTTTGCCCTGTTGCTCGGGTACGGTGCCAGTGCGGTCAATCCGTACCTGGCCATGGAGATTGTGTCCCAGATGTCGGAAAAAAAGATTCTAACAGAGCCAGTGAACCGGGAACAGGCCGTGGAAAACTATATCTGCGCTGTGGAAAAGGGACTGCTTAAAATCCTTTCCAAGATGGGTATTTCCACGCTGAGAAGTTACCGGGGAGCTAAAATTTTCGAAGCACTCGGTCTGGATGAGAAATTCACGGATCAATATTTCCGTCTGACGCCTTCTCGGATTGGCGGTGTGGGCATTGACGATATAGCCGTGCATTCGTTGACGCGGCATCGGGCCGCCTTTCAAAAGAAACGCGGCGCTTCATCGGTTCTTCCTTCAGGGGGGCGATACAAAAACCGTCAGGACGGCGAACGGCATCTGTGGAATGCAGACACCGTTCGCTATCTTCAGCAGGCGGCCCGAAACGGTGACCGGGAGACCTACAGGAAATATGCAGCTGCAGTCTATGCCGAAGACGGTCAATACTCCACGCTCCGCAGTCTGCTGGCGTTCAAAACGGGTAATTCCGTTCCGCTTGATGAGGTCGAGCCTGTGGAAGAAATCCTCAAGCGCTTTGTTACTTCGGCCATGTCCTTCGGTTCTATCAGCCGGGAGGCGCATGAGGCCATGGCTCTGGCCATGCACCGAACCGGAAGCCGCTCCAACAGCGGTGAAGGGGGCGAAGACCGCAGCCGCTACCAGCCGCTGGCAAATGGAGAGAGTCTTCGCAGCGAGACCAAGCAGGTGGCCTCCGGACGATTTGGTGTGACCGCTGAGTACCTGGTCAACTGTTCTGAGATTCAGATAAAAATCGCTCAGGGAGCCAAACCCGGCGAGGGCGGACACCTGCCGGGTCACAAGGTCAATGCCGAGATCGCGGGAGTGCGGTACAGCACGCCTGGTGTGTCCCTGATTTCGCCGCCCCCGCATCACGACATCTATTCCATCGAAGACCTCTCCCAGTTGATTTTTGACCTGCGAAACCTCAACCCCGAGGCCCGGATCAATGTCAAGCTCGTTTCCGAGGTCGGCGTAGGCACCATTGCCGCAGGCGTGGCCAAGGGCAAGGCCGATGCCGTGCTGATCTCCGGCGGTGACGGGGGAACTGGAGCCAGCCCGCTGACCAGCATCAAGTACGCAGGCATGCCGTGGGAACTGGGCCTTTCCGAAACGCACCAGGTTCTTCAGTTAAACGGACTCCGGTCGCGCATCTGCCTGCAGACCGACGGCCAGATGCGGACCGGCAGGGATGTGGCAACTGCCGCGCTGCTGGGCGCCGAGGAATTCGGGTTCGGGTCTGCATCCCTGGTATGTCTGGGATGCGTGATGATGCGCAAATGTCAGAACAATACCTGTCCGGTCGGTGTGGCCACGCAGGATCCGGAACTTCGAAAACGCTTCCGAGGTCATGCGGATCACATTGTCACCTGCCTGACGTTTGTTGCCCGGGAGCTTCGTGAAATTATGGCAAGCCTGGGATTTCGCACTGTGCAGGAAATGATTGGCAGGAGCGACATGCTCCACAAAAAACAGGTGGATGATGCCATCCTCCGTCGGGTGGACTTCTCTAAAATACTGTATAAGCCGGAATGCCAATGTCCGGCAAGCGGAGAGAATGCGGACAGGCACGAGTATGAAATCGATGATATTTTAGACCGGACGCTGATTGAGGCTGCACAGCCTGCACTTGAGCAGAAGAAATCGATCCGGCATGAATGCAGAATCCAGAATACCGACCGGACTGTCTGCGGCATGCTATCCGGGGAAATTGCCAGGCGCTTCGGTCATGAAGGCCTTGCTGATGATACCATTGAACTTGATTTTACCGGATCCGCAGGCCAGAGTTTCTGTGCATTTGGAGCCCGAGGGATTACCGCCCGGTTGATCGGAGATGCCAACGATTATCTGGGCAAGGGCCTTTCCGGGGCACGGGTGATTGTTAAACCGCCGGAGCATGCTTCGTATGACCCGGGCAGCAATACGGTGGTCGGTAACGTGGCGTTGTACGGAGCCGTTGAAGGCAGCGTTTACATCAACGGTATGGCCGGTGAACGTTTTGCCATCCGAAACAGCGGTGCCACCGCAGTGGTTGAAGGCGTTGGGGATCACGGGTGCGAATACATGACTGGTGGAACCGTTGTGATCATCGGGCCGACCGGTGTCAACTTTGCGGCCGGCATGTCCGGTGGGGTAGCGTATGTCTATGATCCGCACCAGGACTTTGACCTGATGTGCAACACAGACATGGTAGACCTCGACCCGCTGTCCGCAGAAGAGGATAGTCATGTAATTCAACAACTGCTGGAAAAGCACATTGAGTACACCGGAAGTCGCAAGGCTTCGGAGCTTCTGGATGATTGGGAAAAAACCTTCACCCTGTTTGTTAAAGTCATGTCCATGGAATACCGCAGAGCCATTGGACAGATGGAACGTATGGACGCTGAAAGCCGCAGAACCCGGGCAGAAATTGTGAATGTAGGGTAAATTAAAGTAAGGAAATGATTCCATGGATGACCAATTTGTAACAGTCAAACGACAGGAAATGAAGAAGCGCCCGGTCTCACAGCGGATCCGGGATTTCCGGGATATCTACATTCCCATGGCTGAAGAAGAAATTCGCTACCAGTCCGGACGATGCATGGACTGCGGTGTAGCTTTCTGCCACACCTTTGGGTGTCCGCTGGAAAACGTGATCCCTGAAGTCAATGCCCTGATCTACCAGGACCGCTGGCAGGAAGCCTATGAGCTTCTGGAGAGCACTAACAATTTTCCGGAAATTACAGGACGGCTCTGTCCTGCACCGTGTGAATCCGCCTGCACTCTCTTTGACACCCGCGAACACGTAACCACACACCTAAATGAACTTCATCTTACAGAAAGAGCCTTTGATGAACAATGGGTACAGCCCAGACCACCGGAAGTCGATACCGGCAAGCGAGTCGCTGTGATCGGTTCCGGACCGGCCGGACTGGCAGCTGCCCAGCAGCTTCGGCGCGCCGGACATGCCGTAGTGGTCTTTGAAAAAAGCGAGCAGATCGGCGGATTGCTCCGGTTTGGTATTCCGGACTTTAAGCTCGAAAAGCATATTCTGGACCGGAGAATTCGTCAACTGATGGACGAAGGGGTTCAGTTTGAAGCTCAGGTAGAGGCTGGAGTCGACATTTCAGCAGCGTACCTGACCAAACGCTTTGACGCAATCTGTCTGACCGTAGGGGCCGGAGAGCCTCGCGATCTTCAGGCCGAAGGACGGGAACTCAACGGTATCCACCAGGCCATTGACTATCTGAGCCGCAAGAACCGCAGTATTGCCGGGCTGATCAACGATGCCGAAGTAATCAATGCTGCTGTAAAAAAAGTCGTGGTCATTGGCGGCGGAGACACAGGCGCGGACTGTGTTGGCACAGCTCTGCGTCAGGGGGCCGAAAGCGTGCTTCAACTGGAAATCCTGCCGCGACCGCCGGAAAAAGACAATCCAGAAACACCCTGGCCCGAACACCCCAGAATATACCGAAAAAACCCCTCCCATGAAGAAGGCGGAAATATCATGTGGTCTGTGGCGACAAAGAAGTTCAGCGGGAAAGACGGTTGCGTAAACGCGCTCGAATGCGTTGAAGTGGAGTGGAAAAAAGACAACAGCGGGCAATTCTCTTTTGCTGAAAAAGAGGGGAGTACCTTCACGGTTGAAGCCGACATGGTCATCCTTGCCATGGGATTCACCGGCCCCGGGAACACAGCCTTTTTCGACGACCTGGGGCTGGAGCGGGATGCGCGCGGAAACATTAAGACCCATGCCGACCAGTCCACCAGTGCTCAGGGAATCTTTGCCGCCGGTGACGCTGCCAGCGGCCCGTCTCTGATTGTACGTGCCCTTGCTTCTGCCAGAAGAATGGCGCACTTCGCAGACAAATACCTGATGGGCGAATCCGACCTGCCGTATCCTGGCGGTTCCAGTCGTGTATAGCACCACAGGAACCGCAGGGCAGGTGAGAGTTGACAGTATTACGGAAAAAAAATGGTTGTTATTAAAACGGATTGACCCCGGGTTGTTTAAAACACTGGAAGATACAATCGTTTCCCGACTGCTCCGTGATATTGCTCATCAGCCATCCTCAGAGGCACTTTCAGAAAA
>CAZGEP010000051.1:0-27465 GCA_964524955.1 uncultured Planctomycetota bacterium
TCACAACTCAAGCCATCTTCAACTTATCCCACAAACTTTGGGACGTTATCAAAATCTGGTATTTCCACTTAACCCAGCCCGAGGCTTTCCAGTGGTCGCGCGTTTCATAGAGTTTGGAATCTGACCAGAACTCCGGACATCCGAAGACCTTGTAATCATCCAGGTAATTGGTTTTTGTGGCATTATAGGATTTGTAAAGCCGGTGAATCATCCCCTCATGCTGATTTGTATAGAAATTGTATAATCCGCAGGCTCCACCGGTACTAGTATCATGTGCGTATTTAAACCGCCCACTGCGCATTTCTTCGGCTTCCATGATCATGGCCACATAAACCTGTTTCTGATTGCTGATGCAGATCACGAGGTTGGCCTTCTGGTTTACACTGCGAATCGCGGGCAGCAGCAGAGCTGCCATAATTGAGATCACCGCAATCACCACCAGCAGTTCGACCAGGGTAAAGCCATTAAAAGTTTTCTTTACTGGAAACATGAAAAACCTCCCGGGGATCATCCAGGCGCTTGCATAAACACCTGTATGTATACTATATCCCATTTTTTTATGTTTGTCAATGTAATTTCTGATAAAAGGAGAGGAAAAAACATACGATCAGGGCTTCTAACCTGAGAATTTGTATTTATTAATCGACTTCTCGTTTATATTTCAGAGCGTTTATTGCATTTTTCCGGTCACTGGCCTACGACTTCCATCTCACCTTCCGGAGCATCTTCTGTGCAGAAAGCCAGAACGCGGAGCAGATCTTCCATGTGTACCGGCTTGTATATATAGGCAAAGGCGCCCAGCTGGCGCGCCTCATCCAGAGACTTTCTGTCTGTACGACTGGAACTGATGGCTACCGGAAGATGGGAAAGACGTGAATCCGACTTGATCTCCCTGAGCAGCTCAAGACCACTGCCGTCCGGAACCATCACATCCTGCAGATGATTTACCCGGCAAAAGGCCGGTCACTCGGCCTTTACAGATACGGTTTCCGAGGTATGGTAATCGAGCTTGACACTCAGAATTCGGTCATTGCCCGGGTCATTGATATAGAGCCGCCTGTCCGTGTGAACACCCAGATATGCGGGATGAAAGAGGCCGACCTCGTCACCGCCCAGAGAGCGGGGTTTGGAAATTCGCTTGTCCGGCACCCGAGGTACACCGTCGTCCACGTTGCCGTACTGACCGATGCGCATAATCAGGTTGCCTGCGGAGTCCAGAACCCCTACCGAGTAATGCACGGTTTCGGGGACAAAGGATCGCGCATAGTAATCCTGGGTAAACCGGAACTGTGAGCAGTGACAGGCGTGGATGCCGCCATGATTCTTGCCGTTGGCTCCGATTCCTGCGTAAAACCACTGGGCGCCCTGCCACCAGGCATTGCCGATGCCGCCCATCAACGTATCGGGAGAGCGGTCCGGCTTGCGTCCGCTGAGCGGAAGTTTCGCACTGGTGGTCAAGATCCGAGTACCAGGTTTGCATTTTATCAACGTTCCGGTGTTGGCAAGGGGGTAACCGTTACGAACCGCCCCGGTGCAGACATATACAAAATCATCCTTGTCCATAAACACGTTGTGACAGTAACCAATGCCCTGGACCACGTCCGGATACACCAGCTTGCCGTACCGGTCCCAGACCCGCATCAGCAGTTTGCCGCCGCGGCCCGGGTATATCTCCGGAGTCCAGGGTTTCCATCGTTGCAGCCGCTGTTGCCGCTTCTTTTCCTGCGCCTTGTTGGGCAGCTTCGCGGTCCTGTCCATGACGCAGACGATCACATGTCCCTTGGGCGACACGGATACGCCTCCCGTATGGTACGGCCCGCCCTCCGTGGGGATCACGCTGATCCTCCCGTGCCGCTGCTCACCGTAATCAAAAGGAATCTCACGCCACTTTTCCGAAGAAGAGACAGCATAGCGTGCGACCGCAACACCGGTACTCAGGTAGGCATGGCCGTCCATGTCAAAGGCCATATCGGTGAAACTCTGAGGAAATTTCACTCCGGCCACCTTACCGGTATCCGGCAGGATCTTCAGACGCGCCCCGCGAATATATACATCTCCGTTCACCGGATTCGCGGTAAGCTGCATGCTGCCCCGGTCCAGACGACCCATGTATGCACCGTCTTTTTTTGCCTGGTTTGTAAAGTCGAAAACCACACCCAGTTCATTCTTCTTCCCCTTTTTCTTCTGCAGGATCTGAAGCGCGCCCATGGAGATGCAGGCATGGCGATATATAGCGCCCGGACCGGAAATCAGCCAGATCTGCGGCTGCTTGTCTTCGGGAGCCCAGAAATCCACGACACCGCGATATTCCGTTCCCCCGTGCCGGCCGCCGGTGAGCAGTTTTTGCTTGAGCGGAAACGTGTATGTTCCCAGGATCTTCGGGTTTTTAAAAGGGCCCAGATGTGTCAGTCCCGGTTTCACCGGAGTTCCTTTCCCGTAGCCTCCCTTGTGTTTCCTGAAATAGGGCGAATCCAGAGCCCAGGAAAAGACCCATATATGTCCGTTGGCCGGATCTATACAGATATCGGTCGGTTTTTTGACGGGGATGTTCTTGAGATGTTTTCCGTCTGAACTGAATACCTGGATGCGGTCGTTGAAATGATCGTTCACGTACACGCGCCCCTGTTCATCGCACGCAACCGAACTGCAGACCTTGAACTGCCCTGGTTTTGAACCGCCTGCCTTCCTTCCGGACCTGAAAATGCCCGCGAAAAGTTCCATCTCTTCACTCTTGCGCCCTTTCACAACGTCAACCTTCCCCACACCGTGAACCCAGTATGTATTAACGCTCGCGCCGATTCCTCTGACCGAATAGTACCCGGTCACATAAGCGGCCTTTCCGTCCGGGCTCAGCGCAATACTGCGCGGCGGAATCGGACGTTTCCTGCTTCCCAGATGGGTCTTGGGCCCTTCAAGTGAAATACCGCCTGAAGAACCGTCAGTAGCCAGACTGTTCAGATGGTAATAGGCCACCGCGATCTGCCTGTTTCGGACAGTCATGGCTGAATTGGCTTCCCCTTTATGGATCTGTTCCTCGGACGTTGCGGCGTTCGTATTGAATCCGAAAGTCAGCAGGGACGAATAGAGCATGCCGCTTTTAAGGGGAAGCTTCTTTCCGGACTGCTCGAATACCCGGGTTTTAACGCCGACCAGCTTGTCCAGCTTGTCCGAAGGAAAGGGATAGACCGTACGCACATACTTTCCCTTGTGGTCAAACAGGTATATAAAGCTCGTTAGCGTGCCATCCATCACATATACCCCTTCCGGCTGCGCACAGAATGAAGGCAGCCGTGCCTGAAACCTCCGGTGCGGACTCCACAGATAGTGACGCTCGAACCGCGCCCTGAGGCCCAGAGAAACCCGAACCCGAACCCCGGAATAATCAGCCGCGTTCTCTGCAACATACCTTCCCCTGTCATCCTTGCCGTCCCAGACAAGGGTCTGTGCCTTGCTGTTTTTTGCAAAAGGCTCGGGAGCACTGGGCCCCAGTACGCCGCTGGCCAGGTGGCGCAGGATCGTTCCCTCTGCGTCTTCGATTGCCACGGTTACGTCGCAGAAACCTTTGGTCTCAAAGGCAATGGTCACCTTGTCACCCTTGCGCGATACGGATGGTTTTTTCACAAATTCAAAGATGGGTTCCCGCTTGACCTTGAATTCTTTTTTAATCTGCGCCTTGTTCGCACTGAACAGAGCCGTGATAGTCAACCAACCAATCAAAACACAGAACACTGATTTGCATTTCATCAATCCGATCTCCTGCAGTTATGGATTTTTCTTGGAAGAGTGCGTTATGTCAATTGCTGTCTTGTAATCCGTGTGATATCCGAGCTTGACGCTCACAATGCGACTGTTGCCGCCGTCCGCAATGAACAGGCGCCGGTCGCTGTGCGTGGCCAGATGCGTGGGTCGGAAGAGGGCCGTTTCGTCGCCGCCGATGGCGCGTCGGTTCGGTTGAGGGGGCTTGGAATCCAGCAACGGAACGCCGTCGTCCGCATTACCGTATTGTCCGATGCGCAACACCAGGTTTCCCTCCGAATCGAGTACGGCCACGCTGTAGTGCTGCGTTTCCGGCACAAAAGAGCGGGCGAAATAATCATGCGTGGGATTGAAATTCGGGCAGTGACAGGTGTAATTGAGTTTGCCGCCCCAGCCCACGCCGCCATAAAACCATTCAGCTTTTTCCCACCAGGATTTTCCCAAATGAGCATGGCTGTGCGTGTCGAACGGGCGGTCGGGTTTGGTTTTGAGCGGAACAACCGCCTTTGTGGAGAGAACATGGCTTTCGGGCTTCATCTTCAGCATAGTGCAGATCATTTTATCAAAGTAGCCCCGCCGCGTGGATTCGCTGGCAATATACAGGTTGAACCGGCGGTCCATGAACAGGCCGTGCAGCGGACCGGTACCGCGTACGGCGTCCCGGTAAAGCACCTTGCCGTTCTCCTTCCAGACCCGCACAGCAAGATTGCCGCCCCGCCCCTCGAAAATCGTCGGCTTCCATGGTTTCCAGTTCTTGAGAAATCTCTTGCGGTCGGCCAGCGCATGGCCCTGCGCGCGCCCGCTGTACTGGATCTTCCCGACATAGAACGAGGCCAGCACGTGACCGAGCGGCGACACGGACAGTTCCTGGCCCGTTGAATGCAGATTGGAGCCGAAGTGCAGTACTCCTATCAGACCGCCGTATGTCTCGCCGTAGTCAAACGGCACTTCGCGAAACCGGTCGCTGTCCGATAAGGCAAACCGCGCCACCAGGCTGTTGCCGCCCTTCGTGCGCAGATAGGCATGGCCCTGCATATCAAAGGCGATCCGATGCGCCTGGATCGGCAGGCTCACTGTTCGAGCGCGGCCCGTAGCCGGATCAACGACCACGGCGCTCTTTCCCCGGGTCATCCACAATTCCGCCGTTTTCGGATTCACGGCAAGATGCGCAGCGGACATATTGTAGCCGCCGATCTCGTTCTGCGCGAACCGGCGTACGGGCGTCAGAACTTTCTTTTCGGGATCCATGCGCATCAGACGCGGCGCGCTGCCTGCCGCTGACAGCCACACGGTGGGCCCGTGCCTGCCGGAAGCCCAGAAATCCACGACCGCCCGCGAGTTCATCCTGGTTCCGTGCGTACGCCGCGGCAGGGCGTATTCTGCTTTGACAACCGGATCGTCGAACGGGCCGAAGTGCATCATTTTGGGAGTAACCGAATAAAGCGCACCCCCGCTGCTCGGCCTGAACATGCCGTAGGCTTCCTGAGTCCACGAGAAGACATACAAGTCGCCGTTATGCGGGTTGACGCCGACTTCGGCGGGACGGTGAACCGGAATGGACTTGAGATGCTTCCCCGCCGGATCAAACACCTGCACACGGTCGTTGAAGTGATCCGCCACATAAACGCGGCCCCGGGCGTCGCACGCCACTGACACCGGCGCTTTGAACCGGCCCGGCTTGGATCCGCTGTCCTTAAGCTTATCGCTGAGTTTGCCGGCAAAAACCTCCGGCTTTTTACCTTTCGCCACATCCATGCGCGCCACGCCATGGTGCCAGTGGGCCTGGGAATTGCCGGCAAAACCGGAAATCCGCATGTATCCCGTTAGATAAAGCGTCCGGCCGTCAGGCGAGAGCGCTGCGCTGCGCGGAAGACTGGAACGCAAGCCGGTTGTTCCGCCCTCCAGCGGCAGCCCCCCGGTCGATCCGTCCGTCCCCAGGCGATTGAGCTTCTCGTGCGCCAGTACGATTCGCTTGCCCTGCACCGCCATGGCCGTTGCGGCCACCCCGAACAATTGCCCCAGGGGTTCGCCGCGGGAGCTGGATCCCGAGGTCAGCAGCGTAGACTGGTAATTGCCGCCCTTGTACGGCAGCGTGCGGCCTGTCTGCGGAAATGTCCGGGCGGCGACACCGATCAGATCGTCCAGTTTATCGGACGGAAAAGGATGGATCGTCCGAACGTACCGGCCCTGGTGATCGAACAGGCGCAGATGATCGACCATTCCCCCGTCATACACGTACACGCCCTCGGGGCCGGCGCACATGAGCTGGGCCAGCGCGGATTCGCCGTTACCCCAGCGGATGACTGACATGATTCGCCGCTCCGGACTCCACAGCAGATGCCGCTCGAACCGCGGCTTCAGGCCGAGCGAAACGCGAATACGGATATTCGAATAATCCGCGCTGCTCTTAGCCACATACCTGCCCCGCTCGTCTTTGCCGTCCCAGACCAGTGCCTGCTTTTTTGAGCCTTTCGTAAACGGCGGCGGTGCATTGTCGCCCAGTACGCCGCAGGCCAGGTGGCGCAGGATTTTTCCCTCTGCGTCTTCGATTGCCACGGTCACGTCGCAGAAACCTCTGGTTTCAAAGGCAATGGTTACCTTGTCGCCCTTGCGTGATACCGTCGGCTTCTGCGCGAATTCAAAATTTGTTTCGCGCTTGACCCGAAATTCCCGCTTAAGGTGCTCCGGGATCTTTGCCTCCTGCGCAAAGAGAACACGGGTGAATACAGTCCCTGCCAGCAGCAACAAATAAAACACAGGCTTGTTCATGATCGGTCTCCGTTCAGTCTAATGTTCAACTCCAGCTATCCGGTCTGCTTCCAACGCTCCGTCCTCTATCTTCGAAGAATCAGTGACTGGTCCTGAGATGCCTGTCCATGCCGCACCTGCGGGCCCGGCCGACAGGCGTGCCATCCGGGCCCTACTTCCGTTCCTTCACATCCTTGAGCATGATCTTGTGGTCCGTGTGATAACTCAGCTTGGCGCAAACAATCCGCTGGTTGCCGGGATCGTGGATAAAGAGCCGGTTGTCGGTGTCTGTGGCAAGATACGCCGGATAAAAGAGGGAAATTTCATCTCCGCCGATCTTCTTCTGATTCGGAATTTTCGGACCATGCGCCACCAGAGGTACGCCCTCATCCACATTGCCGTACCGGCCCACCCGCAGTATCAGATTGCCTGCGGAATCCAGGACCGCCACACTGTAATGGCCGGTCTCGGGAACAAAGGAGCGGGCAAAGTAATCATGGGCTGCCTGAAATTTGGGACAGTGGCAGGTGGAGTTGTTCTTGCCGCAGAACCCCATGCCACCGTAAAACCATTCCGCCCCCTGCCACCAGGAACTGCTCAGACCACCGCCGCCCACATGGGTATCCGGTGGACCTTCAGGAGATGTATTCAGCGGTATGGAAACACGCCCTTTGGACAGCACCTTCTGTTTGGCCTTGAACTTTACGAATGTTCCCGTCATTCTGTCCAGATATCCGTGGCGCTGCGCTTCGCTGGCCATGTAGATATCTCCGTAGCGGTCCATAAACACATCCGCCACATACCCCACACCCCGGACCGCGTCCTTGTGAACCACTTTTCCGTACCGGTCCCACACGGCAACAATGGAGTTGCCGCCCCGGCCTTCATACATTTCCGGTTTCCACGGCGTCCATGCGCTGCGTGCTTTCTGCCGCGCCTTGTCCTTGCTCCGGTCATGCGTCTTGACTTTGCCGATAATGTAGCCGAGAATGATGTCCTGATGAAGCGAGACAGAAAAACCAGGCTGGTTGTGTATGGACGGTGTTGGGACCGGGATCGCGCCGATCCTGCCGCCCAGCTGCTCACCGTAATCAAAGGGGATCTCCCGCCAGCGGTCACCCGCGATCACATCAAATCGACCCACGTACCGGGTGGCGCGCAGATACGCATACCCCTTGGGGCCGAAGTAAACGGCCCCGCCCATGGGAGACATGGGCAGCTTGACATTCCGCGCCTTGCCGGTATCGGGCGTAATGACCACAGACCGATTGCCGCGCACCACATACAACTCGTCTGTGGTCTGCCGCGCAGCCAGCCACTTGGTTCCGTTCCCCCAGTACCCGTTCTCGGGCAGATCTCCGGAGGCCTCCAGAAAGAAGTGTTTGACGGTCTGCAGTTTTTTCGTTTTGGGATTCATCCGGAATACGATGGGGGAAATGGCCTTGATGCTTCCGCCCTGGCCAAAGGCCGCCCCGGCCACCAGCCAGACGCTCGGAGCCCCCTTCTTACTGGCCCAGGGGTCAATGGTTGCGCGGAATTCGCGGCCCTGCAGCCGGTCTCCGCCGTAGCGGCCTCGACGCGACTGATTGGGAATCGGAAGCGGGTACGTGCCCTTGAGTTTGGGATTGTCAAAGGGGCCGAAATGAAACATCACAGCATTTCTCTTGTGAAAACCGTGTTTGCGGGACTCGCCGCACATGTACCAGGAAAAAACAAAGATATCACCGTTTCGCTGATTGATCACAACTTCGGACGGCAGGCTGTGATCTCCACCGGGAACAGACAGGTCTTTAAGATGTTTGCCGGATGGATCAAAGATCTGAATCCGGTCGTTGAACCGGTCCGCTACATACACACGGCCCTGCGGATCCGTGTCCACGGAAACAGGCCCCTTGAATTTTCCGGGTTCTGTTCCACGTTTCCTCCGATCACTGGTCAGGACGCCGGCAAATGTTTCCATTTTCTTTCCATTCTCAAAGTCAATCTTTGCCACACCCTGGATCCATATCACACGCCAGTTGGGTCTGCCCACGGCTTTGTTCCAGCCTGTCACATACACTGTTTTTCCGTCCGGGCTGAATGCGGCACTTCGCGGAAGAAATCCGCGAATCTCGGTTTCCGGCCCTTCCAGGGACAGACCGCCCGTGGACCCGTCGGTTGCCAGGCGATTCAGCCGCCTGCAGGCAAGAGCAATGCGTCCCTTTTGCACGGCCATGGCCGTGGCGGCGAGGCCAAAGAGCTGCTGCAGGTACGGCCCCTTATAATTGGTACCGGATGTAAGCAGGGTAGACCGGTAGTTTCCGTCTTTGAAGGGAAGGGTTTTGCCGGACTGCGGAAAGGTACGGGTTTCAACACCCTTGAGCTGATCGAGTGTCTTACCGGGAAACGGGTAGACCGTGCGCAGATAATTGCCTTCGTGATCAAAAAGCCGTAGATGATCATGCATACTGCCGTCAAAGACATACACGCCTTCGGGGCGAGCCACAAACGGCGCCGGAGCATTAAGCGTTGGCGCGTGACCCTGGTTGCAGATCCGGCGGTGCGGACTCCAGAGAAAATGCCGCTCAAACCGGGCCTTGACACCCAGCGAGACCCGGACCCGGACGTTGGCATAATCCGCGGCGTTTTCAGCCACGTACCGGCCCTGGTCGTTTTTACCGTCCCAGGCAATGGCCTGCGCCCTGCTGTTCTTTGCAAAGGGCCTGGGAGCATTGGGGCCCAGCACACCGCAGGCCAGGTGGCGCAGGATCGTTCCCTCTGCGTCTTCGATCGCCACGGTTACGTCGCAGAAGCCTCTGGTTTCAAAGGCAATGGTAATCTTGTCACCCTTGCGCGATACCGTGGGTTTTTTCGCGAATTCAAAAACCGCTTCCCGCTTGACCTTAAATTCCTTTTTAATCTTAACGTCATCCGCGCTGAACAGTAGGTCCACGGCAAAACAACTCATCAAACAACAGAGCATATACTTGAATTTCATTATTCGTAAAATCTCCTGAAAAACAGTAGAGGTTAATATCCGGTTTTATTTTATTCAACCGGCCAGTACTTTCAACTTTAACATTATACTTCCCAAAAAAAGATCGTTGTATTTACACTGGTTGAAATGCTCGTGGTGATTGCCATCATTTCCATCCTGGCTGCATTTCTTCTTCCAGCCATTCGAACCGCTCAGAACAAGGCCGAGCTTGTCATCTGCACCAGCAACCAGAAACAGGTTTACCTGGGAATGTCTTTGTTTGCCAACGAAAACAGGGGGCGTTTATACACCCTGGGTGTTTCAGGGCAATATGAAAAAATATCACGGTACGGGCTTTCAAAATACTGGGATGTTACCGGAAACATTGGTGATATAGACGCAAAGGGAAGGCTGATCTACGCCATACACAGACCTGATTTTGTAAAGATTGGCGACAGAAAATCACGAACAACAATACGGGTTAAAAGCGACAGCTATCTGGAAAACTGGCGCCTGTTCGGGTGTCCGCCTTTGTTTCGTGATCCGACCGGTTCAAGCAGCAATTACCCCTACAGCGGTAACTGGACCCGCACGGAAAAATCCATGCTGCTGTATGGATATCATGTTAACTGGCTCTGTCTGGTTCAGCCTAAAGATAACAAAGGCAAGCTGTATGACAGGACCGGTCTGCGTGGCATCCACCGCAAAATTCCGGGGTTCAACCATCCCGCTCACACCTGGGTTCGCTTCTGCGTCTTTCACGCGGCAGTCGCCGGCAAAGCGCATACCGGCATAGGCTCCAAAACCTGCATGAATTTTGCGCATGCAAAAGACCATTTCAAGACCGCAAATGTCACGTACATTGACGGTCACGTCCGGTTTCATGACCGTATCGCTCCGGAATACAGCTACTGCAGCTGCGGGAGCGGCAACGGGAAATACTTCCTGGATGATGGATGCTGGGGAACCCGCGGTAATTCCTGTAAATAACAAGACACGGATTCGTGCTTTTTATTTGGTCGGTTTTTTTCCGCCGAAGTATTTATCCAGTATGAATCGGGTCGGATAAAACCAGAACCGGTGCTGATGTCTGCCTGAACGCAACACCGGGGTTTTATGATTACGCGTAAAGCTGGCCGCGTGATGCTGAATCAGGGAATTGTTCAGATCCATCTGAAGCAGCTTGATCATAATCTCCTCGTTCTCAAAGAAATTACCGCCGGACATGTCCGTGTCCTTGCCGGATACGGAAAAAAGGGTCATCTTTTTCGGCGCACCGCGGATCCCGCGGATCTGTCCTTCATAGTGATGGCCGATGAACCGTGTGGGCACGGTAATCTTCAGTGCAATCTGGAGATCCGACAACATGTCGGCAAACACCGGCTGAAGATCCCGGAAAAGCTGCTGCTTTGCCGGTGAAGGTACCCGGCTCACAATACCCCTGGCAAGCGTATTCTCTTTGATTCGGTTCACTGAAATACTGACTTTACCATACGCAGGATTCGGACGGCCGTTCTTTGCTTTTTTTACGGTCTGAACCCCCACACCGAATTTGTATACGCTGGCAGGGTGATGGTAAATGTATGGGTTGGTGATTTGCAGATCATTGATATTGGGAATGGTATAAACACTGATACTCTCCGAACTCCCGTCCGGCAGATCAACCTTCTTGTGCGATGCCAGGGTCACACCTTTGCCCATGTTCTTCAGACGTGCCATGGCAGATTCTTTGGACAAGTGGTTCATGACGGTTTTCATATCCTCAGGACTGCGGCACATTTTCTTGAGCGTCCTCGTCACCCGCAGGCGTTCGGTAATGGTTGCGCCGAAGTCCTTGTCATGCAGGGCAACCGTTACATCCACATGCACGCACCCGGAGGAAAAAAATGCAGCCACAAGAATTAAAACCGCGAACAAAAATTGTGTTTTACCTTTGTTCATTTCTGAACTCCTGAAGGATGGTTAATCGTTACAAATAAATGTTTTTTCGTAATCGCTATCGGTATCGTTTCTCGTCTTTCAATTTTCAAACTGACGATAGCGATACCGAGCACGATCACTCTTCACTCATTACTCTTCTCTCTTCACCGCCTTTATTACGGCGCAGCAATCTTCACCGTGTTTTTTCCGTGAAGCACCATGCACCCGTTCTGAACCGTACAGGATGTTCGGCCGTGCTCGCCCATATTGCCCAGGCCCTTGACCGTGACCGTGTGCACGGGCTTGCCTTTGGTCACGTCAAAGGCCCTGAGTTCAAAATCCTGCCGGTCCTTGATCTCTGCCATCAGCATATTTCCATAAAACCGCGGCCTGAGCCTGACCAGGGGCACGGACTTATATCCCTTCTGCTCATAGCGGCGAAACAGATCTTTTCCGGTCTTGCAGTCCATACCCGTGAAATAGAATCCCTGGCCCGGATGTTTTTTCAGGCCATAAAGCTTTCCCTTTCGAATCATCATGCAGTACAAGGGCCGGGGAGATTTGGGATCCTTGGGATCGGTGCGCCACATCACGGAACCGGTTCTGCTGTTGAGCATGTAGATGGCTTCCACATCATAGTCCTTCTTGACGATGGCCAGGTACTCACCATCCAATGCCATACGCACCGGTGTATTGGAATCCACATCCATCTTGCGCTTCCACAGGACTTTCATTCGCTCCACATCAAGCATATGATAATAGCCGCTTCCGCACAGGGCCAGGTACTTGCCGTCCCGTGCCATGGGATAGGCCTGATGCCCCTTGTTAAACAGGGGGTGGTGATCCCAGAGCATCAGATCGTCCAGATCCAGGCGGCCGATAAGCTTACCTGTGCTCCGGTAGCGGACGGTCAGACTGAACGGCATCTGCCGTACGCTGATCAGCCGGTCCTTATAAAAGTACGGGGGCCGGTACATGCCGCCCTGTTCTTTGACCTGCCAGGCAAGTTCACCGGCCGGGTCATCGGTGCCCAGGTAAAGCATCAGGGTTTCGGATTCTCCGGCCAGTGCGAGTAAATCTCCACTCATGACTGAATGGCGAATTTCAAATCCAAACGGAACCCGGTATCGCCACTTGAGCTTGCCGTCGGAGAGGGTAAACGCGAGCGCGTCAAAGAGTCCGTGAACCACCACAATATCCCTATACACAAAGGCGTTGAAGAAACCGGCTTCATTGCCCTTGCCTTTGAGCCGGATTTCATCAAACCAGGTTTCTCCGCGTTTTTCCGATGCCTTCCACACGGTCTTTCCTGTGGACGTGTCCACGGCATAGAGCAGAAACTTGTTGTCGAATTTCTTTTTCACCCGCGCTCCCAGAAAAAGCAGTTCCGGCCGCACATCCAACTGTCCCCTGCGGTCCAGGGCCAGCCAGGCCGGCCCCCGTTTTTCCTCCATGTCCAGTTCCTTTTCCTTGAGCGGCATGTTCAGAGCAGGTGTGGCTTTTTCCCCAGGGGCCAGCAGTCCGGTCTTGAATTCTGCCGGAAATGAGAAGTTGCAGAGCCGGGCAATGTCGGCCAGGCGCCACATGCGCTTTCGCAGTTCCGCCGATGCGGCCGTGTCCTTTTCCGAAGATGCCAGCTCTTTTCGGGTAGATGCCAGAAGAGAACCCACGACCTGCTGTCCTGTCCGAGTACCCGGGAATTCAATCAGCCGGTTGAGCTGCTCCAGTACGGATCTTCCCTTGAGTGCTTTTTCCGCCTGTTTTTCAAAGGACGCTTTAAATGCAGGATACTCGGACTGCATGGACAGGACTTTGGATACAGCCACCTGTTCACAGCGGACATTCAAATCCCGCCTGGCCGGGGAAACGGCGCTGTAGTAAAGATCCAGTGAATGTCCAGCCAGTCCAATACTCGTATCCAGCAGGCTGTCAACGTTGGTGATGCCCTTGACAAACCCCTGTGCTTTTTTGATCACCGAATCCACTCCGGACCGGATCTTTTTTTCCGCCGCCGTATACAGCGACGAAACCGCGTATTCATAGCCGCCGTATTTGCTGATGATCCCCTTCAGGTATTTATAAGCCTTTTCCGGTTCTTTCCTGTGATCGTACACATCAGATACGGCAAACAGGGTCTGAATCTCATCCTCCAGGGTGGTGGACGAACGGCTCATGCCGGTCACGTATTTAAGTTCATTCTCCGGGTTTCGCGCGCGGATACTGTCACGCGCCAGCCTCCGGTAAACCCGGAAGAGCTGCTGATTGACCAAATAGCGGAATCCCACGTCTTCCGGAGAAATGGATTCCAGGCAGGACTCCATCAGCCGGGCCGCCTCTTCCAGCCGGTTTTCGGAAAACGCCAGTTCCGACGCCGCAAAAATACTGTCCGGATCCTTGCCCGCGGTCACCGCGGCCCTGACCTTTTTCCGGTTATAAAGCATGGAAATACGGCCCGGGTCCAGGCGAAGTTCAAAGGTTGTTCCGTATTTTTTAAACGTCATGCGCGCAAACGGCGAAAAACCCGGATGTTCATTCTGCGGAACAGTGTCTTTGACAATCTTTTTCAGCGCATTCACGACCCGTTTGACTTCCGGATTCTTTTTCACATGCTTGGGCTGCTTTTCGTAGTTGGCGAGGATCTTGGGTGCGTTGGTAATCAAATTATCCGCGCACTTTATTATTTCTCCGCTCATGTAGAACCGCCGCGGCTCCTTAAACTCTCGCTGCTTCAGATCCAGAGTCGCAAGGTTGGAAAACTGTCCGTAGATCGGCCAGCACGCGTGCCCGGTACTGGCAATACTCAGGAGGCTCTTTGTTGACAGAAACGGGCGGGCGGTTATCTGAAACTGAAAGGAATTCACGTCCAGGGCCCAGTACCGGGATCGGCCGATATTGAAATCCATGCCATACGTAAGTGACGGATGTTTGCTGTGATGCGCCACCGGGTCTTTGGATGCCCAGACCGGGGCACCGTTTTCAGAATTCACCAGGAATACGCCTCCGGGATAGTCACGTCGCCGATCCCGTTTTTTTCCAATCTTAAAATTTCCGCGGCCCCGCATGCCATAGACAAAAAGCAAATTGCCTTTCTCCACAGGGCCCATGAAATATTTGGTGCTGCCGCCGTTCCCGCAGCCGGAGCTCCGGGAATGCGAAAGTCCGTACACCCCTTCCCGCCGGTGATGTTTCCAGAGTATTTTTCCGTTTCTTCGATCCAACTTGAACATGTCCGGCGCATTGACCGGCAATACGTACAGATCATCACCCACCACCAGGGGAGGCTGATTGAGCCAGAGCATGGGGGCGGGTGGATGAACATGGTTGGAATGTCCACCAAACCCGCGAGTCGCGTCATGGATGTTCGGCTTTACATAATACGGATACTTGGTCAGCCACTTGACGCGGCCGGACAGCGCATCCAGCGCGGCAATAGACCCGGCATTGGTGCAGTAATAGACCGTGCCCTGGTGATAGATCGGCGGAGAAGAAAAACTGCGGATGCGTAGCCGGACGCCGCCGCCGAAACTGGACGCAAACTTGCCCGGCCGGATCCAGCACAGGGGCCTGCGCCACTTGACGCGGCCGGTACGGCTCTCAAAGGCAATCACACCGTACTCGGAATCTATATGAACACCGCTTCCAATGTTATCCTGTACATATCCGGCATAGACCGTGGACGGTCCGGCTGCAGGCGCGGTCCGAAAGCGCATCATGGACTCCTCTTCCGTGGATGCGGACATGGGTCCGTAGGACCATTTGAGCTGGCCGGTCATCTCATCCAGGGCCATCAGGGTGGGGCCGTTTTTGTACATGGGTGTAAAGACCATGCCGTCGTGCACCAGGATATCCTCCCGACGGCAGCGGTAGTAGGACTGCCAGCTGACCCGGCCGCCCAGCTTGTTCACCCACCGGAGTTCACCGTTGAGAAGTGAACGGCAGTAAATCCGGTTCAGATGCCGGTAAATAACACTCTTGTCCGTAACCACGGGCTGGGTTTCCACGCTCATTCCGCCCCCGGATTTATCCATGGACCAGACCGGTTTTTTCAGGGCCAGCGGATCATTGGTCGGCACCATGTGTGCGTAATCATCCAGGGTGATATGCGCCGGGCTGAAGCGCTGGGTAAAGAACTCCGTTTCTTTTACCTTGCTGTCCCGGACAAACTTCAGAAAGGCCTGCAATTTTCTGGTTCCCAGCTTGCTGTTTTTCACATTCTTGGGCAGCTTGAGTGTGACCTTTTCGCCCAGCATTTTTCTGCAGTACGCGATTTTGAGTGTCAGCTCAGGTGTATCCACCTCTTTTTCCGGAAAGTATTTCTTGACCGTGTTAAAATATTCCAGTGCCGCCAGGTAATGCCCCCGGTCCAGCTCCGCGTCCCCGAGAATCAGCATGGCTCTGGCGCCGTACGTGGTACACAGCAAATTATCCCGGATATAGGCCAGGCCTTCCAGGGAGTTCTTTTTCCTGGAAACCTCATACAGTTCTTTGGCCTTTGAATCGTTTTTATCCCGGTAGAACCTGAGGTGCTCTTTGGGGAAATTCAGAATCCTAAGCTGACAGTAATGACTGACAGGAACATAAAGGCCATACGGACTCATTCGGTACAGAGTATCCGGAAATTTGTCAATTACCTGCTGATAAATATCCAGAGCCAGCCGGTATTCCCCTTTTTTTTCCTTGTCCATACCCGCGACCACCAGCGCGTCCGCCCTGGAGGAGCGGTCCACATAACTTTTGGTCATAAAGGTGTCTTCCGAAGACAGGTCCGCCTGTCTTTTCGAGAGCGGCTTGCCGAAAAAACCGGGTTTGTATTTTTTATATAATTCATCGAGCATACACTGGCGAAGCGAGTTTGGTTTTGCTTTACTGTCCTTTTTGTCATCGCAAAAACCGGGCATCATTCTCAGCAGACAAACCACTGCTGTTAGTAAAAAGATTTTCTGAAGCATTATCCGTCTCCTTTCAGATTATTGCGTACAAATGGAATTGGTTGTTGTCAATTATATTTTACTTTTGAGAAAAGGCAAGCGTTGAATTTTTTTGGTATTTTTTCTGGTACACTTTTTAGGTATTATATAACCCCTTAACCCTTCCAGATTACGTGTAAATCATATTTTTAAAAGTAGTTACTGTTTCTGCCGGAAGCAGAAAAAAAACGTGTTTTTTCTCAAATTCGGATGGAGTTATCAAAAATATGAATTAATTTTATTTGCAGGAATTACCGCGGATTCCCCAGCAGCCGTCATCAAGGAAGTACTTCCCGTTGCCGCTTCCGGTACTGCAGTCGTTGTATTCCGGGGCAATATCCGCATGGTATTTGACATGACCGTCAATATAAGTGACATTGGCTGTTTTGAAGTGATCCCTGGCATGGATGTAATTCATACAGGTTTTGGTGCCGACTCCGGTATGTGCCTTACCCGCCACTGCCGCATGAAAGACACAGAACCGAACCCAGGTATGAGACGGGTGATTCAGAGACGGAACCTTGCGGTGGATGCCGCGAAGCCCGGTCCGGTCGTAGATTTTCCCGCTGGAGTTCTTCGGCTGCACCAGGCAGAGCCAGTTAACATTATACCCTTCGCAGATCAGGGTTTTCTCCCAGCGCATCCACCCCTCATAATTCCCGTCCTCGTCTTTTTTGCGGTACTCTCCGAAATATACGGCATAGGGATAAGTGTTGTTTGTTGCTACCGGATCCCGGAACAGGGGCGGACAACCGAACACCCGTACATTGTCCAGGTAATTGCCCGGTTTTTTGTGCACTACAGGCTTCTGGCCGCTTCCGTCCGTACCCGGAACCAGAAAGGGCTTATACAGGGTACGAACAAATCTGCCTTTGTAATACCGGTCCGTTTCCCAGAAATTAGAAAGCCCGTATCTGGAAACGGATTCGAACTGCCCACCCACTGCCATGCTGAAAAATTTTCCCCCGGTATTATCATTGGACTGCTGAAAGAGAGCCGCGTATACCTGGCGCTGGTTGCTGGTGCAGATAGTAAGCTCGGCCTTATGCTGGGCCATGCTCATTGCCGGCAGGATAAACGCTGCAAGAATGGAGATAATCGCAATCACGACCAGCAGTTCGATCAGGGTAAATCCGGAAAAATTTCTGAAATGCTCTTTCATCATAAAACGCCTTTCATCGGAAAGGTATACTTATGGAATACTTTAGTACTTATTACAATATATCCCATAAACGCGAGTTGTCAAGGGGTAAAATTTTGTTTCTATCAGTTCTTTTTGGCAGAATCCGGGACATCCTTGAGTGCGGTCTTGTAATCCGTGTGATACCCCAGGTTTACGCTCAGGATCCGACTGTTTCCGGTATCGGAGATATACAGCTTTTTGTCGCTGTGCGTGGCCGTGAAATTCGCGTATACCAGACCGACTTCGTCACCACCGATGGGTCGGGCCGGTTTTGTCCGGTATTTGCCCGGGACCAGAGGCTTTCCGTCATCCACGTTTCCGTATCTGCCCACGTGAAGAATCAGGTTGCCGTTGGTATCCAGCACCGCGATCTGATTTCGAATGCGTTCCGGGATAAAGCTGCGACCGAAGAAGTCAAGGGAGATCTCGGAGTCCCAGCACGTGCATGGACCCGCGTTCCGCGAAAATCCCACACCCGGATAGATCCATTCCGCATCCTTGATCCAGAATCCGGTAATCTGCCTGGAACACTTGGGGTACTGTTCCTTGGGAAGCGCAACCTCGCCTCTGGTGCAGATAAACCGCCCTTTGCCGCGCTTGAACTTGATGATGCAGCCGGTGAGCGGATAAAAGGCCTTTTTATCATACATCCGATTCATGGCCACATGATAATAGACATCTCCCATGGGATCAACAAACGTACCGTGTCCGTAGGTGATTCCCTGGGCCACCATATCCCTGCCCACAACCTTTCCGTACTTGTCAAAGATATGCACCTCACCGTAGCGATGCCGGCCCGGATAGATACCGGGAACATATTTGAATGAGGTTGTCTCCCTGGTGCGGTGGCGGGGATGGTGTTTGCCCAGAGCCGTTTTTCTCCGCTTGACAAAATTGCAGGCACTGACTACGATCTCTCCTCTCGGGGTCACACTCATTCCGGGTTCGATCCAGTTGGCGGTCCGGCTGCCGGGCAAAACAAGCACCGAAATCAATCCACCTCGCTCCTCACCGTAATCAAAGGGAACCTCACGCAGGGTATCCACCGAAAACCGTGAAATCAAACGGTTGTTCCGCAGAAAGAGATGTCCGCTGTTATCAAAAGCATAGTCGTCGGCGCGGTGCGGAAGCTTGATCACGTCTATTTTCCCGTTTCCCGGATTAATCCGAACCAGGTGCCTGGAATAGACACGATTATGTTCCATAGAATAAAGCATTCCGGATTGCGGATCCACGAGCAGCCGCTGGCGCATGACCTCAGGCGCATTCCACTTGGTCACAGCCTTGATAACGTCTTTTCGCCAATAATCGAGTTGAACGAATTTGCCGCCTTTGATCTGAAAACGCCGGATATTATCCTTGCTGAAGGCGTTGTTTACCATCCAGATCGTGGCCGGTTCAGTATAACTGTCCAGCTCCACCCGGTACGGCATGTAATCGGAATACGTCAGTTTGCTTGTGATCATACCCTGTCGGTATCCGGGAAAGGGCAGCGGGATATTCAGCTTGGGCTTGTCGCTCTTGAAGGGATCAAATACGTAAAGCCGCGCCGGCACTGAATACGCTTTTCCGCCTGCACATCCGTGGCCAATAGACATGGTCCAGCAGAAGCAGTAGAGCTCACCGGTCTTGTGATGGCGCTTGAGGATAGCCGGGCCCTTGACCTTGATGCTTTTGAGCAGTTTCTTGTCCGGAGAGAAAATCTGGATGCGGTCATTGTGATTATCCGCGATGTAGACCCGTCCTTTGGGATCAACACATACAGACCCGGGATGATTGAACTGTTTTTTTCCCTTGCCCGGCTTGTTTGCGCCCAGCCAGAGTTCGGCCGGTTTATCCGCTGCGTATTCCATGCGGTACACACCATGCCTCCACGTTACGCGCGGCGGCATGGCCTTAAAAGGCGGCTGCACATTCTTGTAGGATCCGGCCAGGTAGAGCCACTTGCCGTCCGGAGAAAAGGCTGCGCTGTGCATGGGATACGGGGTGTTGATCTTTCCGCCGTACAGAGAGGGTCCGCCGTTCGTACCGTCGGTCACAAGCCGTGTCAGACGGTTATCAATGCCTTTGAAACTGCTTTCAGGAATCAACGCGATCTTATCCCCGTGAACCGCGAATGCCGTAGCCGCGGTTCCCCATTCCGCAAAGGTCACACCCGTGCCCGGCGTAAGGTATGTTGCCTGCCAGTACCCCAGATGGTTCGGCGCCTTATGCCCGTCAACAAACGTATTCCATTTCAACCCCTTTACCTTCTCCACTTTATCTGCGGGAAAGGGATACACGGTCCGGATATATTTTCCTTCGTGACTGAACAGTTTTACCGTCTCCGGGCCGCCGCCGTTGTATACATAGACTCCTTCGGGCCGGGCAACAATCCGCGGATGCGCCCGCTGCGCAATCTGCCGTTTGGGATGCCAGTACAGTGTCTTCTCGAACTGCGGCTTAAGCCCGAGAGATACGCGCACAACTACATCCTTCTTGTCGTCCACATACCGGCCCATGTCGTTCTTGCCGTCCCAGACGATTGACTGCACCTTGCTTCCCTTTTTAAACGGCTCGGGTGCATTCGGTCCCAGGACACCCGAAGCCAGATGGCGAATAATCGTTCCTTTTGTATTCTCGATCACCACGGTCACATCACAGAGCCCCTTTGTTTCAAAAGAAATCGTTACCCGGTCACCGCTGCGCTTAATCGAAGGCTTTTTTGCAAACTCAAACACCTCTTCCCGGTCAATGGTATAGTCTTCTTTTTCCGTAGACTGCCAGAATCCCTCTTCCGCAAAAACAGAAAACGGAACCAGAAGCAAGACTGCGGTCAGAGAAAGGAATGTGCGTAATCTCATGGCATGAAATCCTTAAAAAAGAGTCCGATGGGTTGTCAATCAATTGATCTCGTATTATATCATACTTTTAACAAAAAGCAAGCGTTGATTCTTTTTGGAATTTCAATTGGGTTTCTTTTGGCTACCATAGCATCTTCCTCACCTCTGCCTACAGCAGCCTCAAAAAAATGAAATGAATAGAAACAACTGTATCCAAATCAAAATCGCTATTGCCTTGTCAGAGTATCATCCAGTGAAGAAAGGATGGTAACCGGTACCCCTTTTCCATCTTGTTGTAAGCTGACGATACCGCCCCTGAGCAACCTGCGCCTTCTTGCGGTTCAGTTCTTCTTGAAGTTTTTGCAAAAGCTGTTTGCAGTGTTAACAATTCACCAATAACCAGGAACTCAGCTTACTTTCTCAACAGTAAGATTGGCATTGGTATAGATGCACATGTCAGCGGCAATCTTCATGGCTTCGCGTACGATTTCCTCGGCGTCCAGGTCGCTGTGTGCAATCAGTGCCCGGGCTGCAGCAGATGCGTATCCACCGCCGCTGCCGATAGCGGCCACGCCTTCATCGGGCTCCACGACTTCTCCGTTTCCGGACAGAACCAGAATCTTTTCGCTGTCCGCGGCAATCATCATGGCCTGAAGCTGGCGCAGGTATTTATCCAGCCGCCATTCCTTGGCCAGCTCCACGGCTGAACGGACCAGGCCGGTTCGATACTGCTTGAGTTTGGCTTCAAATCGCTCCATCAGAGCAAATGCATCACCGACCGCACCGGCAAATCCCACAACAATCTTATCATCGCAGAGTCGGCGGATCTTGCTGGCGTTGTGTTTGATCGAGGTGTCGCCGATCGTAACCTGGCCGTCTCCGGCCACAACAATCTCTCCGTTTTTCTGAACAGCAAGGATGGTTGTTCCGTACATATTTTCCATGATTTTTTCCTTTCGTCTCCGTTCCGTTACCTCTTCTCACGTCACGCATCACACTTTACTGCAGTTAAAACTATAGGATGTTATAACCGCTTTGCAATTAAAATTCTTAATTTTGTATTCGCTTTGTTCTTGACTTGAAAGAGAGGCAAATATAATGGAATGTTCTATTTAAACGGGCGGGTGCAGGATATTTTTGTATATGCCTGTGTCTGTATTGTGTATTTTTTATTTTCAGTTATTGTATATGTCATTAAGCAACTATAGAAAAAAAATCGATCAAATCGACAAACAGCTGGTAGCACTGATCAATGAACGCCACGAGGTGGCCCGGAAGATCGGTGAGAACAAACGCGCCAGGAAGGCCCCGGCCTTTTCCGCAGCCAGAGAGCATGCCGTCTATGAACGGGCAGTGAAAAACAACGCCGGCCCGACTCTGGACCGGACCCTCCACGGAATTTACCGTGAAATCATGTCCGGCGCCCTGGCACTGGAAGAAGAATTAAAAATTGCTTACCTCGGCCCCAAGGGAACATTCTCCTACAGTGCATCCTTATCCAAGTTCGGTTCATCCGTCAACTACGTGCCGTGCAGCACCCTGGAGGATGTTTTTACGTCTGTGGATACCGAGCGTGCGCATTACGGTCTGGTCCCGGTAGAAAACTCACTTGAAGGCGGCATCAATGTAACACTGGATATGCTTTTGGAAAAAGACTTGAAGATCGTATCAGAGGTGTATCTTCGAATCCGGCTGGCCTTTCTGGCCAAAGCCAAAGGAAAAATAACCAAAGTCTTCTCGCATCCGCAGCCCTTTGCACAGTGTCGGCGATGGCTTTCCGCCAACTATCCGGATGCGGAACTGCACAAGTGCCCCAGCACGGTATTTGCAGCCAAAAAAGCCGTGCGTTCTAAAAATGCTGCCGCGATTGCCCACGAAGACACAGCCAGCCTCTACAATCTGAAGATTTTAAACAAGCACATTGAAGACTCCTCCGCCAATTTCACGCGGTTTC
Source organism: uncultured Planctomycetota bacterium (assembly GCA_964524955.1). Taxonomy (GTDB): domain Bacteria; phylum Planctomycetota; class CAZGEP01; order CAZGEP01; family CAZGEP01; genus CAZGEP01. The sequence goes on from CAZGEP010000051.1 coordinate 22,307, forward strand.
TGGTCATCGCCAAAAACGAACTCAATAACACTACCGGACATGACAAAACATCGATTATTGTTTTTATCCATGACAAGCCGGGAGCGCTCCACGATATGCTGAGTATTTTCAAGAAGCACCGCATCAATCTGACGCGGATTGAATCCAGACCCATGAAGAGCCGGACCTGGGAGTATTGCTTTTTTATTGATTTTGACGGACATTACACTGACAGCAAGGGCAAGAAGGCCCTGCAGGATATTGAGAAAAAAGCCTTTCATGTAAAACTTCTGGGGTCCTGCCCCAAAGCAGACAAAACAGGCAATTAACGTAACGGAGACCATCATGAGAAAGAAATTTATCGCAGGCAACTGGAAGATGAACAAGACCGCTTCAGAAGCAGTCACACTTGTTGAAGAACTGATCCCACTGGTATCCGGCATTGACAATGTGGATATCGCGGTCTGTCCGCCCTTTCTCGCGCTGCCCGCTGTTTGCGGAAAGGTCAGCGGAACCAATATCAAGGCCGGTGCTCAGAACCTTTTCTGGGAAGACTCCGGTGCATTTACTGCTGAGACGTCCGCAGACATGATTCTGGACGTGGGTGCAGAATACGTGATTATCGGCCACTCGGAACGCCGTCAGTATTTTGGCGAAACCAATGACACCGTAAACAAGCGTCTGAAAAAAGCGCTGGAAAAAGGACTCAAGCCGATCGTATGCGTAGGAGAAACCCTTGAACAGCGTGAAGCCGATGAAACCCAGGCGGTTGTTGAGGCCCAGATCCGTGAAGGCCTCGCCGCAGACATCAGCGAACAGGACTTCAACAAAATCGTCATCGCTTATGAACCGGTATGGGCCATTGGAACCGGCAAGACCGCGACACCTGAGCAAGCCAATGATGTACACGCGTTTATCCGTAAACTGGTGGCAGACATTTACAGTGATGACACCGCCCAGGCTGTACGCATCCAGTACGGCGGATCGGTCAAACCCGAAAATGCAGCCGAACTCATGAGCCAACCGGACATCGACGGCGGACTCATCGGCGGTGCCGCACTCAAGGCGGATTCGTTCAGTGCAATCATCAAGGCGTGCAAGTAGCAGTTTATTTCCAAGGAGATTAACGTGGCAATATTTTACGGAATACTGACGTTTATTTATCTGATCCTATGTCTTTTTATCATCATCCTGGTTCTCTTTCAGGAAAGCAGCGGCGGCGGCATGGGCGGCCTGCTCGGTGGATCCACTCAGGCGTTTGGCGCCTATACCAACAAGGCACTGTCCCGAGCCACCAAATACCTGGCCATCATCTGTTTCGGCCTGATACTGGTGCTTAATCGGGTATCTGTCAACTCAACGGAATCGGTCATGAAAGACCTTAAACCCAGTGTTGAGCAGAAAGAATCCAAAGAAGAACCTGCGGAAAAATCCTCAGACAAGTCCGGCTCAAAACCTGCAGACAATGCTGCTGAACCCACGGATGCGTCTACGTCCGAAACATCGGTACAGCCAGAAACAAAACCGACAGGGCAGCCGGCAGAAATACCCACGCCTCAGCCGGATGCCAAGGCTGGTACACCGCAGGACGCTGCTGCGGGAACGGAAAAAAAGACCGAGGACGCATCCGAGTAATCAGGAGGCACACGCATTCCATGAATCAACAGCAAACGGAAAATCTGTTTAAAGAAAAAAACGCACTGCTCAAGGGCCACTTCAAGCTCTCCTCCGGCAAGCACAGCGACACCTATCTTCAGTGCGCACTGGTGTTGCAGTACCCGGACGCAGCAGAAAAACTCTGCGTTTCTATTGCGCAGCAGCTGAAAGACATGGATATTGACGTTGTGGCCGGTCCGGCCATGGGCGGCATTCTACCGGCCTATGAGATGGCCCGGGCGCTGAAACGTCCCAATATTTTCTCCGAACGGGATGCGAATGGAAACATGAAACTCCGCAGAGGCTTTCGCGTTACGGCAGGTCAAAAATTTCTGGTCACCGAAGATGTCGTTACCACAGGCGGCTCCGCCAAAGAGCTGATCGACCTGATCACCGAACAGGGAGGCGAGGTTACGGCGGTAGCCTGCCTGGTCAACCGAAGCAGCGAAAACCCCTTTGACGTGCCGCTTTTTTCGGCTCTCAACATATCTCCTCCGGTTTACTCTCCGGAAGAATGTCCTCTCTGCCAACAGGGCCTGGAAATCGAGAAACCCGGAAGCAGAAAGGAAACCTGAGCATGATCAGCAGCATGACTGCCTTTTCCAAGGCATCCACTCGCACCCAACAGGGAACGTTCCACGTAACCATGCGTTCAACCAATCACCGGTTTGTGGAACAGCGCACTCGGGTACCGGAAGAGCTCCAGGAGCTCATCCCCGTCATCGAGGACATTGTGCGCAAGAATCTTCACCGTGGATCAATAAACACAACGCTGACACTGGAACGGGCGGGTGCGTCTGCGCTCGAAGCAACCATTGACCGCAAGGCCGCATCCCGCTACATCCGTATGCTCGCTGACCTGAAGAAAGAAAACCGAAAAGAAAACCTTCACATCTCCATTGACAAAATCCTGGATTTGCCCGGTGTTGTTCAGCAGAACCCCCTCAGCACTTCAGGAAAAATGGCCGCTGCCTGCCGCAGCGTTGTCAGGGATGCGGTCCAAAGACTCAAGCAGGGCAGAGAAAAAGAAGGCCGACGGCTGGAGAAAAAAATAACCACCCGTCTCAAAACCATCGAACGCACGCATCAATATATATCAAAGAAATCAGCGTCAATTCTGACTCAGAATCTGGACCGGCTTGAACAGAAAGTCTCCGACTACATGAACCGCAAAGGGCTTTCTGCAGATCCGGGGGATCTGATCAAAGACGTCGTAATTTACACAGACAAAGCCGATATCTCCGAAGAATGCGATCGAGTTGAATCCCATATCGCGCAATTCCGCGAAACCCTTGCGCAGGAAGAACGCGCTGGCAGAAAGTTGGAATTTATTCTCCAGGAACTCAACCGGGAATTCAACACCATTGGATCCAAAACACCAAACAAGGCAGTGGGCCGGAAGACCGTTGAAGCCAAAACCATACTCGAAGAACTGCGCGAACAGGTTCAGAACATTGAATAATACGCAACACAACCTGATTACCGTCACCGGCCTTTCCGGAAGCGGCACCAGTACCACCTGCAGGCTTCTCAGCCAGGAGACGCATCTTGAATACATCTACGCAGGAGCGCTCTTTCGGGAAATGGCCGCGGAAAACAACATGGACGTGGAAACCTTCGGCGTCCACGCCGAGACGCATCCCGAGATCGACCGGGAGCTGGATAACAAAATGATTGAACGGGCACAACAGGGAAACGTGATTATTGAAGGCCGCATGATCTCCTGCCTGGTCCGGGAACACAAGATTGCCGCCCTGACCGTTCTGATCAACGCGGACACAACGATCCGTGCCGAACGGGTGGCAGGCCGAGAGAACCTGGACCGAGAATCCGCACTAAAGAAAATCGCCGACCGGGACAAACGTGACCGAAAGCGATACTATGATCTTTACGGGCTTGACCCGCTCGAAGATAAATGGTATAATATCATTATTGATAATTCCGACATCAGTCCGGAAAAAACATGCAGAAAAATACTTGATTTATATGAGAGGCTGGCTAATGGAGAATAGACCTAAAATATTGCAGAAATATTCCTTTCACGAACTCGCTCAGAAAGCAGGCGGATATTACCCGCTCATTACGATCATGAATCTGCGAATGAGAGAACTGCGCGAATCCAGACAACCGCTGGTGGAAACCGAATCCACCAACCTGGAAGAGATCGTATGCGAAGAACTCCTGGCAGACAAACTCACGCTCAACCTCTCTTCCGAAGACAGCGAGGACGAAGAACAGGAATAACCCCATCATGGATAAACCTGTAAAGGAAAAATCCATTATAGTTGGCGTCTGCGCAAGCATTGCCTGTTATAAAGCCTGCGACATCGTGTCCGGGCTGGTTCAGAAAGGAATGGATGTCCATCCGGTACTGACCCCGGCCTGCACCAACCTGATCACCCCCCTGACCTTTCAGTATCTGTCAGGAAACCGCTGTTATACGGAGATGTTCGAACAGGGGAATTTTTCCCCGGAACACATCTCCCTCGCAGACCGGGCCGACCTGATTCTTGTGGCGCCCGCCACGGTCTGCACCATTGGCAAACTGGCCACTGGCATTACAGACAACCTGCTGACCTGCCTGATTTGTGCAGCCCGGGTTCCGGTACTCATTGCACCGGCCATGAATACCCGCATGTACGAACATCCGACAACTGCAGAAAACATTGAGAAACTCACAAACATGGGGTATCATTTCATTGGTCCGGAGTCGGGCTGGCTTGCCTGCGGTGCAGAAGGAAAAGGAAGAATGTCGTCTCCGGAGGCCATCATCCAGCAGGCACTCGCCCTCCTTTCGTAAAACAAACCCACTCCATAACGAGGTGTACCATGCGTTACATGAATGCAGAAATCCATAATATCGAAGAAGCCCGGCCGGTTGAAGGCTGTGAAGGTCTTCGTCTGCAGCGGGTACCCGAAACCGTACGAACCCAACTCAATCCCAATGCTCAGGACCGGATACTTTCACCGGACTGCGGGGAAATTCGTTTTGTCTGCGAAGACGAACCCGTCAGAATCACCCTGTCCTCGGCCGGCGTTACGGATGCCCTGGCCTTTTACGGCGGATTTCAAAATAAGATCGGTTTTTTCTCCGTTGGTCCGAAAAAACAAACCATTCAGATTAAACCTCCGGATCTACCCGCTAAACTGACCCCGGAATATACAGACCGCATGCCCTTTGCCCCGCAGGTATGCCGGCTCATACTTGGACGTCCTGCCAGCAGTCCCCTGTTCCTGCATGCAGTTGAAGGCAATATCCGCGCCCCGCGACAGGATGAACTACCGGAGCGGCGCCTGCTCACCTACGGAACCTCCATCACCCACGGTGCAGCCGCCAGCCGGCCCTACCTGTCCTATGCAGCCCGGACCGCATGGCGTCTGGGTGCCGACCTGATCAATCTGGGGGTGGGCGGATCCGCATACTGCAAACATGCCATCAGCGATTACATTGCCCAACTTACAGACTGGAATATTGACGCCACTCTCAGAAGTCAAAACATGCCGCAAGAATAACGTAACCGTTT
>CAZGEP010000052.1:0-10839 GCA_964524955.1 uncultured Planctomycetota bacterium
ATCACAACTCAAGCCATCTTCAACTTATCCCACAAACTTTGGGACGTTATCAAATATTTTCAAGAAACGTTTATCGGAAAATGCAAACGTTAGCCATTCTGAGATTTTCCGGTAAATACCTAGTTTTGCGTCCTGTCTATAACCGATACGGTATTGCTGACTCCATTGGTAACATATATGATATTATTGTTTGGAGATATGGACAAATAATATGGTTCATCGCCAACCGAAATATATTCGACATCGACAACCGAGTTATCCGAAGTCTGAACAACTGCTATATTATCCGCATTGCTGTTTGTAACATACACATATTTTCCATCCGAAGTAACAACTGCATCATATGCACCATCCCCGACGGAGATCGTTGTAATCACAGCGTTAGCGTTAGTGTCAAGAATTGTCAGTGAATCAGAGGTCCTGTTTGCAATATATGCATAACCTGTCGATGCAATACAGATATTGGTAGGTCCACCGCTTTGATAAGAATATGTATACTGCGTTCCGGTGGGGATATTGATCTTTCCTGCAAGCGTGTTGTCTGATGTTTTTATTATTTCGATATATTCTTGACCGGAATGTGTAACATACAGGTAATCGCCATTCGGTGTAATGGCAATATGCCGTTCTCCTTCTTCTCCGATATGCGTCCCGGCAGCAGACAGGGCAATCCTCTGGCTAACGGTATTATCAGAGGTATCGATAACAGACACGTAGGGAGTATATTGAGACACATATATTTTATCTCCATTATGCGAGGATACTAATGAATAAGGAATGTCATCGAATACATCATCGGTATTAAGGTTGACAACCGCACAAACGGTATTATCAGATGTCCTGATCACAGAAACAGACTCGTCTTCGGAATTCCCGACATAAACATAATCGCCACTCGGTAAAACAGCAATGCCCTTGGGACCGTTTCCGACAGCAATCGTCTTTATCACATTATGATCTGAACTCTGCATGACAGAGACAGTACCGGATGTATAATTTGCAACATATGCATAATTTCCGTCAGGAGTAAATTTTACCCCAAGAGGACCGTTCCCGACATCAACCGTCGCGACAACAATCCCCCAAGATCCTCCTTCGCTGTCAGCAACGCCGTCATTATTATCATCATTATCATACACATCTGGGCAACCGTCACCATCTCTGTCAATATCTTGATCATTTGGGACTCCGTCGTTATCATAGTCGTCTCCGGTTAATCCTGTAGTGGGAGAAAAGTCCGTATCCAAACCATCCGGTATTCCGTCGCTGTCGGTGTCGGTTGCAGTTATATTTGACACATAACCTGAAAGTACTGTTTCCGAGGCGACCCTTGCGACTTTATCCGTTATTGTTATTGTGCCCAAATCTATTGTTGCCCCGCTTGAAAATTCAAGGGTTACGCCAACACTTCCACCAACAGAGAAGACCAGAGTCGCTTTGAAGCTCCCCTGATTGTCAAGAAAATTTAGTATATACGCGTATCCTGTAGGGATATTTCCGATTGAGAAATGACCGCTGCTGTCAACCGTTGCGGAATAGATGTTGCTGTCAGTGCCAACTGCTGTTACTGTATAATTTTCGTATGATGACGCATAGGAGACAGATCCAGCATCCGTAACAATTGCTTTTCCACTGCCCATTCCCAGATCACCCGATATTGTTACCGTGGAAGTCGCAGTGCTTCCGCCACCACCTCCGCCACCGCATCCGGTCATTAAACTCAAGATTCCGATTCCAACCACCATGCTTGCCACCACTACAAAAAGAAATCTCCCAATCTTCATAACAACTTCCTCCAATTAAAAAGAGGCCGCAACTTCCCATTCGGCAACCGTCAAGTAAAACCGAAAAAGAACCGCAGCCTCCACCGCCGAAGCGGTTTACAGTCGCAGTCCCTTTCTTACTTGACGGTTAGGCGGCTTTACCGGGCCGCCTTTAAGAAAAGGTCATTGCATAACCAGTTCGTTAATTACGTATACATGCCATCTACTGCCTTCTGTGCATATTTTTTATCTATCCCCAGGTACACCTGGGTTGTTATTATGCTCTCATGCCTGAGCTGCTGTCTTGTGAGTTCGATGTTTTTCGTCCTGTCATAGAGAGCCCTGGCAAAAGTGCGTCTCAGTGTGTGGGTTCCGTATCTGTTGTTCAATCCGGTTTTCTGCAGAACGCGTTTGAAAGCCTTATGGAGTCCCTGTCTGGTCATCTGTCTGCCGGTTCTGTAAGAATGAAACATCGGCGATGATTCGCCTGCTTCCTCTCCTCTCTTCAGCTTCCATTTTATAAACCATTCAATATTTCTTTTCAGCGCTCTGCTGCAGATCACGCTTCCCGGCTTGTTTCCTTTGCCGGACCTGACCAGTATGTGAAATATACCGTCTTTCATATAAAAGTCCCGGCAGCAGAGATTGGCGATTTCCTGTATTCTCAGCCCTGTTTCCAGGCCGATCTCAAAAAGCATCCATTCGATGATCTCCGTCTTTGTCTTCTTTTCCAGTGCCCGTAAGCGTTCTCTTTCAGTGGTTTTTCTGATCTTCCTTACTTCGCGCCTGTCAAAACGTTTGAAATCCTCCAGGTCATAGATATCTCTTTGTTTCTTTTTGCTTTTCCGCGCCGTGCAATACGCCGGGAAATATTTTGTTGTTTCAGCCTGGCACACGGGGCAAACAATCAGGCCGCTCTTCTGGTTTGAACCGGAATTTATGTCCTGCTTTACAGTTCCCATCAAAATTCACCTCCAAAATTATGATAATGGATTCAAAGCTGCGGTGAATTTTATGGAATGATGTGTGATGTGCGGGGGATAAGTTTACACTTCATCAGGAAAGTCAACTCTTCTTCAGATCGGTAATTGGAGAGGAGACAGTTTCAATTGCCTGTATTGGTGCGTATTGGAATTTCTTCCGGATATATAAAAGTTTCGCTTTTTTTATCCGGCATCTGTTCTTTGAAAAAAGGTGTTTCAGAGACGTAAGAGACGGGAAAAACAGAAGATACGATGCTTTTCGGCTCGGGAGAGAGTTTACATAACTGATGAACTGTAAACAGATTAAGTTTATTTTAACTCGGTTTCTTCAGAAGTCAACCTGATTTTTGCTTTTTCACTCTTCCCGGACTCTTTTTCTGATACTCCTTATTTCTCTCTCAAATTCCCGGTCGGCCATAAGTTCCTTTTTCAGAAGAATCGAGATGACGGCTTTGAGCGCCACATCGCTCTTGTATCCCTTTTCAAAAAGCTGAGAAATATCTTTATCGAGCTTGTCAATATACGCTTTCAGATGGTTTGAAATGTCTTTTCCGGTTGTCATTTTTTACCTCTTTGTTTGGTGTTTGGTAAAAGGGTGTACGGGAACACATATATAAAGCTTGCGCATGCACGAACATACGGCATGCATGGCTCTTTTAACACCATCTTAAAAATCGAAAGATTTATAAATCAGTTCTGTTTCAGAAATTCACATATAAAGAAACAGGGCAGGCGTTTAACTTGATGTTTACGTCCCTCTCGAGGCTTCATACATCGAGTTAAACATCTGATGGCCTTGTTTTGGCCATTAGGCTTTTATATCCCTGTTTCTTTGGAGGTACTACAATGAAAAAAGGCTTTGATATCTATAACCATGAAAGGCAGCTTCGAAGATATATCGCGCATGTAAAAGAATCGCCCATATCCGAGAAAAATATCAATATTATTCTAAAATTCAGGGAGAGCTGTGTCTTGGAAGGAATCGGCATCGCAAGAATGATACGGTATCTCGATGTCCTGCGACAATGGGCCATGATACTGAATATCGATTTTGACAAGGCCGGGAAAGAAAACATTAGACGTGCGGTCAGGGTGGTTGAAGAGAAGCAGGATTACTCTCCATGGACAAAAGCGACGTATAAGACCATGCTCAAACGATTCTTCAAGTGGCTCAAAGAAACAGGTGACGAATACCCAGACGAGGTCAAGTGGATAAAGACAAAAATCAAGGCAACGGAAAAAAAGCATCCCACAGAAGATAACCTTTTAACGGAAGACGAAATAAAGCTGCTGATAGAAAAGGCAGGCCATCCGAGAGACAAGGCTTTTGTCTCTCTTTTGTATGAGAGCGGTGCCAGGATCGGCGAAATCGCAACTCTTCAAATCGGTAATGTCACGTTTGACAAACACGGCGCTGTTATTCAGGTCACCGGCAAGACCGGTCCAAGACCTGTTCGCGTCATTTTTTCAGTGCCTCATATCATGTCATGGATCAACAGCCATCCGTTCAAGGATGAACCGGCGCATGCATTATGGATAAATATCGGTTCGCGAAATCACAATCAAACAGCATCGTATGCTTCTCTGAGAAAGATGCTGAAAGACTTGTTTAGCAAAGCCGGCTTGAAAAAACGGTTTAATCCCCATTTTTTCAGACATTCGCGGGCAACATTTCTTGCCAATTACCTGACTGAGTTTCAGATGAATCAGTATTTCGGCTGGATACAGGGGTCTGATATGCCCTCTACGTATGTTCACATGTCAGGAAAGAGTCTGGATAAAAGCATTCTGGCTTTAAATGGCATAAAACAGGAGCAGGGAACAGCAGAAAGCTGTCTTTCCCCTAAAATCTGTCCTCGCTGTGATACGGTAAATGCTTCAAGCAGTAAATTCTGTACAAAGTGCGCCGGTTTGCTTGACGTTAAAACAGCCTTGGAAATTCAGCACAAGACGGAAATAGAAAGGAAAGAGAACGCATCCACGAACAGGATCATGGAAACGCTGATGAAAGATAAGGAGTTTAAGGATCTATTGATGCGGAAAGCCTGTGAGTTGGGACTGTCCGGGAACATATCTTAAATTTTTATTGTCTCCTTTTTTGATTATTTCTTTCAGTTCTTTCGTCCATTCAGGAATATCCGGTTCGGTTTTTTCTTCCATTCAATTCACCCTGTCATTCTGCATCACCTTTCTGTGTATGTCCATCAGCATTCTGGACACCCATATCTCATGTTTCATATCCTTTGATAAAGCCAGCTCTCTGAGATACGATGATACTGTTTTATGGCCTTTCTGCTTTGCGTTCTCCCTGATCTTCTTTAACTGCTCCTTATCCACAAGAAACCTGACTACGTGATTTTTTACGATTGCAATCACCTTTTAAATCCGTGTGCGCCGGAGAACAAGTCTCCGGCAAAAACACGGACTCATGGCACGATACCCCACTGGTGAAAATAAAAGCTGCGCGGAGTCATTTCCATTGGCATCAGTTCCTCTTTCCCCGGTTGATCAGCTCCACGCAGTTTTTTTTCTTGTTAATGCGGATTTCTGATGTTTTGCGCCTGTAGATGATTTTCGTTGTTTCGACCTCATCGTCATGAATCCACAGGGCTCCGATAAACCCGTGTCTGTCGCTTATCCGGTTTATCATGTAAATGGAACTGTAAAGCAGTTGTTCGGTAAACGGATCTTTTTTTTCAGGGTCATCGAACACGGCAACGCATTCTTTTCCCATGGTCTTCAGAAATGATCCGATCAACGTTTCGCAAGGTATCCTGAAACGTATACTGTTTTTGCCGACCGCACAATTCAAATCATGCTCGTAAACCTCTTCATTCTTTTTCTCTGGTTTCTTCATTTTCTTTGTTTTTGACTTCATTTTTCATTCACCTCTTGGTGTAGTGTATGGATCGGGGCAGGGCCAGTGGCACTCGCTGGTTCCATTATGGTTGGTGCGTGACCCAATCCCAGGTTTAACATAAAATGTTACTACTATAAAAAGACACCGTCAGAAAAGTGGCGGAATAGATTTAAAGTGATTTTTTATCTCAGTCTTACATGATAATTTCACTTCCGCTCTGGATGGAGGTCCTGGCGCACCTTCTCTCAGACACGAGAAACGCGTACGTGGAGAGGCTGTACAGAAAGATCACGCTTACGGACGGAAAGAAGGGCGTGTCGTCCTCGTATTTGCGTAAAATTCTGTGCGGGCTTCAGGTACTTGGGTTGGTAAAAAGGGGCAGGGACGGGCTCAGAAAGCCGTTCAGCCTGACTGAGAAGGGAATTGATGCCGCGTCTCATATTTCCGAGTTGAAGCGTCTTCTGAAAGACTGTTCTACGGGTGATAGGTATGTATGACATTGTTCAGTATCCAGTGAGTCCGGATCAGGCTGGGACGGAACCTTCCGTGCCGGAGTATGGAGCGGACATATTCACGACTGTGAAGCGTTCTCTCATGGAAAGGATATTTTCAGTCAAGCGTCTCATGCTCAGGAGAAGGGATCAGGACATGGTAATGCATAAAGACCTTGACCGGCTTGAGATAAAGCTTGAAAATCAGCTTCTGAAGCTCCAGAACTTTGCAACTGACGAAGAGTCTCTGCGCAGGCGCACGGAGCTTGAGAAGCTTCTGACGGATGTTCGCCTGAATAAGGTTCACCAGAAGAACAAGACCGTTGAAAGCATTACAGAACTCGAAATCAGGCTGAACGACCTTGTAAACGAACTGAGATGGTTTGAGGCTGGCAATTCGGGATAAGAATTCTCTGTTTTGTGGCCAGCATTTATAAAGCTTTAACACGCAATCTTTTTTTGTAATGAAATAACCTAATAGATTTCATTGATTATTTTTTGCCTGCTTTTTCTGATTGAACAATGTAACTAATTCCTGGGGAGGAATTGTCAGGGATTCTTCACCATATCCTCGTATTAATGTTCCATCAGTACTGCGTATAATAAGACTCTCAAACCGTTCGGTAGATTTTATTTTTCCCATTTCAACGTCAGCTATCTCATTCCATGGGAAAGTCTTTGTTTTATATTTATAAATAATTCTCAAGCCCGCATCATCGATCACTGCTTTTTTTTCCATAAAAATCAACGCAATGTACGATATCAATGATATCAGAATACAGATACAAACCAAGATCAGGGTATCGGTAAGTTGATTTGAATAAATGCCTAAGCCCAGGAAAATGAAAGCAAAAACCAATCCTCCAAGCAAAACATACTTCCATATCTTGTGTGCATCTTCAAAATTGGTAATTTCTATACGGTCATTCACATTATAATTTCTTCTTTTTGATAACAGAAGTCGTTGTTATATAAACACCAACGCATAAAAAAAGAAGTCCCATAAGATGAGTATAAAAGTCAATTGAACCCTTCTTCTTTGACGCCTTGTAATTTTTATCAGGCACGACTATTGGATTCGAGTGAATATTCCCTTTTGCACCTTCAGGTGAAGATACTATTTTACTTTCTGAAGCTTTTCTATCGCGTGCATAATTCGTTCTTTGATTTAAGAATCTTTTTTGATCTTGTCGAATCCATTCAAATACAAGACCTTCCAATATTTTACCGTCATTTCGTTGAATTAAATCATTCTTTATCTTTATAGCCTTAAGCATTCTTTCTTTTTGATGAGAAATGCTACGTGTTTCTTCATTTAGCTCTGCCCAAACGGCTCCAGTTCTGAGTTGTTTCATTGCATTATTAATATTCTTAGATACTTTTATAATTTGAGGAAGTGTTATTCCTTCATCTACATAATCCAATACAGTCCTGAAAATTATCTTCCTTTTAGCAGGCGAGGCAATCACTTGACCATATGTCGTAAGCATTTTTAAATATAATAAATTTGACTTGTCCCCCTCATAGTTATTTATTATTTTTTTTAAATACGTTAGATATTTATCATCTCCCAATTTTCCCCCACTATATAATCGTGCTAAACAATATTTAGCTTCGATAACAAGGGGATTCTTCTTGTTTTTATTGATAAATTCTAACCATTTTTTTTCAATCTCTTCGGCAAATTCGTCTGAAGCTTTTACTTGTCGATTATAAATTGATAAGAATGTTTTTTTATAATTATTATTTACAGAATATAATTCTGATGACACAGTTATTATCGAAAACAAGGAAAATAAAAATAATATGTATTTTACTCTCATGCCTTTTCCTTTGAAAAAAGACTGTAATCATCCACCGAGAGGGCCCTGAAAAACATATTGTTTTTCTTAATTTTCTCATCGATTATCCATCTGTTCATTTTTTTTCTTAAGCAAAAAGAGGAGTATTCAATATCGCCATTTGTAAATTCTGATTTAACAATCACGGCAGTTACATCAGAATGAAAAACTTCACCGAGAATCAAGATATCTTTAAATCGATTACGATCCCAGATAATATATTCAGACCAGCTTTTCCCAATTTGTTTGAGACCGTTTCGAATAGATTCTTTTTTTTGTTTTGGTTCAGCAAAAAGATTACATATATCATTAATATTTGAGTAACGCTCCCTTTGAAAGCAGGCTTTAACTGTTTCCAAAGGTGATTCTTGATTAAACCTGGGATGTTCTGCTATATCTTCTACAGAAATAGGATTGGCAAATCTACGATACTTAAACTTGTAGGTTTTACCGTCTACCTTAAGCGTACCATTTTTCAATTTTTTCTGTGAAGATTCTATTGGGTTGAGTGTTTCGTCATCAATGGCAAAAATAAAAATTAAACCTATAATTACAAAAAAAACACCTGCAATGAATTTATATCGCATCAATTTCCTCCCCATACTACCCAATAACTAACGGGGCTATTTGGATCAATTATTGCAACACTTTGTATTGGATGCCAAGTCTGGCTATATTCCCAGTCCCATATTATTTTTACTTTTCCTTTAACTGTAACGTCGAGTCCTCCCCATGATGCTGAGTATTTTCTTCCCAATCCCGTTGCATCAATAAGAACTTTTGCTCCTACGCTTACACTAGTAGATCCGATAACACCGAACATTACATATTTTGATGCTTCTAATTCTGCTTTTAGTCCACCAGTTATGACACCTGAAACATTAATTGGGCTTACTGTGTATGTTGCAGCGGTTCCAGACTCATTAGGTTCCCGCGATAAGCCACCATTTAGATTAACTTCTGATCCCATTGTTAAATAAACACCTGCTTTAGCGTCATCTGAAAAGAATCCCAATATGCTATCTGGTAATCCATACAGTTGTATGTCAGCCTCTATACCAATAACAGGATTTAGACCAGCGGAAAGCTCTCCTGAAAGTATTACCAAATGACTGTGACTTAATTCTTGAAATTGTACCTTGCTACTTGCTGTACCCTTGGGCCATTTCACAGTAATTGTACCATTTTCACTATTACTAAAACAATCAAAAGTTTTTATTTTATCATTTATTTTGTCAGCGAGTTTCTTGAAATCAAGCGTTAAACTTTTCTCGTTTGTCGCATAAGCCTTTACCGCCACTCTAATAGGTGGAGCTTCTGGCTCGCCAACACATGTTATAGTATAATTGTTGGGTGAAAATCCAAATGCAGTAGGAGCTGCGCAAGAAAATGTTACCGTCTCACCTTCTTTGGTTTCTTCATTCATTGTCCAGATAGGATACCCATCTTGAAATGAACCTCCACTTTCAGGAGTTGCTTCAAGTGTAACAGTTGTTGTTCCAGCCACCTCCAATAAATTATTACTTGTACGATTCGGCCCATCTTTAACTGTAACACTTTCTACGCCTACATAACCAAAAAGATGAATAGGGGCTACACTTTGTAAAGCTGTTAAAGTGCTGAAGTCTTGATAAAATTCACCATCATCAAGAACTTGTAGTTCGACCCAACAAGTTTCCTGATTTTCATCTACGGGTGCTGTGAATACTGTATTTACTCCATATTCAGGGGTACAACTCCCCCCTAGTCCGCTACTGCTTGTTCTCCAAAAAAAAGCATGCTCGTCGATAAAAGTATCTTCTACATAATCTTCTTGTAAAACAGACCAATCTTTATCTTCCATGTTTGCAGCACTTAAGTTAACAGTACCACCATAAACCATATACCATGCATTGTCTTCAACGAACAAATCACCACCATCATTACGAATGATCCCACTTGGTAATTCACCTTCTTGATATGTATCGACTATTACGTTAATAGAGTGTGTATTTCCACAAGACGCGCTTACAATTTTATAATCAGTCATACTAGAAGAACCCTCTGAAAAAGTTACCACCGTACTTTCTCCGGTTCCCGACACCTCTCCACCCCAAATTGGATATCCCGCAGGAAAATCTCCATTTGGTTTTGCAAAGGCTTTTAAATTTAGAGTGTCTCCTTTTTTTACAATCAAAGGATCTGGTGCATCAGTAAACCCATTTGGCCCTTCATATTGTATTTTATCAACCTTAACTAAACGTAATTTATTTTCTGCATGTGAATTCTGACAAATCGTATCTGTTGCACGAATTGTTATTTCTCCATGTATAGTTCCAGCTGTAATAGTCCCTTGAGAATCTATGGAAGCACCGAGGGTCTCTCCTTCAATTGACCAATCTACGAGTTTGGAAGGAGGATTAGTTGTTGCGGAAGCAGTTGTGGTGGAAACACCATCCGCAGGAATTGGCATTTCTGAGAAGGTTACATCCATAACTTCTACTTCTTCAGAAACAATTAGTGTAACCGTCCCGACCTCACCCCATCCGGAATCTCCATCTTTTTCGCCATACGCTTCGACTTTTATAGTATAACTGCCCACACCGTCGAGATGCTGTGAACCGGATGAATAGCCATCGGCATCCGTGGAAGCGTACAGAACAAAGCTTCCCTGCGCGGATGTCCCGCTCACTTCTCCGCCATCAGGTCTCAGCTGAAAAGTTTTTTTTCCCACCCATTCACCGCCGTCCTTCTGATATTTCCATTTTATGGTGTGATACTGATCCCATGGCCAGCAGTTTTCAGAGGACCAGTCTGCTGTAAAGGAAAGTGTTGTATTTCCTTTCTCACAGATCTGATCTGGGTCAGCGGACAGTCCGCTCACCGTCGGACAGGCGTTCAGATACATGAATAAACAGGTAA
>CAZGEP010000052.1:10849-27425 GCA_964524955.1 uncultured Planctomycetota bacterium
AGACAATAATGATTCCCAGAAATGACAACCCGCCTTTTATGCAACTCTTATCACCAATCTTCATTACTCCTCCTTCTTAAAAAATGATTTTCAGTATACCATTATTAAAAAAGAAATTCATTGTCAACCAATTTCTGCACAATTATTTTGATGCAACCTGTTTTTTATCCGGGCAAAAAACAAACTGCGGTTTTTTATCTGAAATATCTTCTCCCCGGATAATGTTGTGATATTCCTTTCTCTTCATGTGATAGCAAGCATAGTCAGCACCGGGTCTTTTCGTGACATAGGAAAACCGGATATTCCGCCTGAGATAGCGCGGATTGGTTCTGTATCTGTATTTTTCCGGGCACACGTACGGAAGTGCTGTGATGATCAATTCATTTTCATCCGTAAGCTTTCTCTGTGCCTTGTAATAACAGCCCTCAATAACAGGTTCGGTCTTTTCCCATGAAAACGGCGTGTTGCCTGAACTGAGATAGACATTGCCCGCCTGTTTGTTGCCCATCTGCTTGTCCTGAGACCAGGTCAGTCGCACGTAGTGTTCGCTTACAAGGGTGTTTTTGTCAATCTCATTGATTTCGCTTCTGTAAAAGAGTATTTCCTGAGACGGGTTTGATTTCAGAATCTTTTCCTTTATGATCCATGTGTTATATGCCTTGATAAAATGGATGTCAACGATCCTTGAAGATGTTTCAATATGGAGAAGATCACGGTTCATCTCATTGCGCCAGACTGTTTTCTCGGGTTTCAGTTTTCCAAAAGCATCATTTCTTATTATGCACAACGGATGATTGTAACCGTATACGGATATTTCTCCGGTTTTTATATCCATGGTAAGGCTTGTCTGGTCATCACCGATCCTGGATCGCATTTCCCTGTTGATATGATAGCAGATATTCCATGTAGAACGCATGACGCACTTGGAAAGTTCATCAAGAAAGACACTGCACACGGAAGGAGGATACGCGTCCGTCATTCTCAGGCCGCCGTATGCAATGTACCTGAAGTCATCCCTCTTGAACATTTTTGAGGCCCAGTATACAGGTTCCCGTAAGTTAATCCTCTTATGAACACCGTTTATCTGAGGAAGACAACCGTCGGCTTCAAGGAGTATGGCAATGTCCTGAGCATATTCGTGTGCAAATTCAAGCAAAGCTTTATCCACATTTCCGTTTTCAAGCCTGATGTATTCCATCAGATATCTGAATCCTTCTCCCTGCTCATTGAGGTTGCCGAATGAAGTACGTTTGTCAAGAGCGGTTTTAAGGCATTTTTCTGATAATGCCTGTGTTTGCGGGGTTTTGCTCAGGTAACGGAGGCTTAAGAGCAGTTCAAAGGCATCTGCTTTTGTTTTGATATGCGCTGCTTTTTCCTTGATTTTTTTATAAGAATAGCTGATGATCGCCTTTAAGCCGGGATGTTCGGGGAAGTTTGAGGGACGCAGGGAACACAGGCTGTCAAGCAGAGAAGGGGTATCCACACCATCAGGTTCTGTCTGCAGTTTGTAGAGTATTGCTTTAATCCAGATATTCAGCAGGCTTTGTTTTCTGTTCCACTGGTATGCGAGAAGAATCTGTTCGAACTGATTCTCTTCAGCGATCTTGATGTGAATTTTCTTCCGCTCGCCTAATTTTTTCAGTATTTTATCGATTTTGAGGGAAGCTTCTCTGGCGTCTCTGTTGATCTGTCTCTGCTGATCTTTTGATATTTCGCTCTTTGGCTTGTGGCCCGGAAAGTGATTGTTGACGAGTTCTGTCAGAATATTGTCGATTTCTCTTTTTTCCTGTTCCGTAAATTCAAGTGATGCTGTCAGGGAATCCGCGAGATACTGCTCATTTCCCACCTTTTGCGGATCCAGCTTGACTTTTTCCCCGGATTCCGCTCCAATGTACCAGGCTCTTATATCAGACCTGAAATAAATTCCCATACAGATACCTGCCGCAAGAGCTGCAAAAGCGACCTTTTTCACGAAGGACCCGGAGTGTGTTTTTCCAGGCTGTTTAGCGGCAGGATCGACGTATATGGGAGTTTTACAATTGGGGCACCTTATTTTTTTTCCTGCGTATTTATCGCTCTTCAGGCCGTAGGATTTGCTGCAGTCAGAACATCTGACAATGATTTTATTTTCTGAAGTAGGCATTATTTTTCTTTTTCAGTGTGAATGTCAGTTCCGATTCGGCTCTTTCTCCGGAGGCATCAAGAATCACAACCAGCCTTGCCTTGTCTGTTTTGCTCCCGGGTTTCTCAGCTTCCAGCACATTGTACACATCAAACACCAGAGGTGAGCCTTCATGAGTTACTTTACTGATAAAATATCCGGTCGGGGTATACTGAGATTTGTTCTTAAATAATATATCCGTAATATCAAACAGCCCGTAACAGGGCATACCTTCAGGAAGCTCGGGAATTTTTATTTTTACATTTAACGACAGGTTGTCTTCAAGGGCCAACGTTCTGAATTTCTGCTGATGTCCGGTGGTATCAATCAGATTGAATGTGTGCGACCTGCCGTACTGAAAGGGTTCGGCATGGTTTTGAAACGGGGCCGTATACTGATAATATCTGTTTTTTGCTTCTTTTTTTCGAAGATCCATGTATTCTTTGACGTTTTTCCGGTCATCCGGTGTGAAATATCCCCAGTTGATGGTGTATGCCTGGGTAATTCCGTTTTTGTAAAATCCTTCCCCGAGTTCATTCTGTACATAGCAGTGCATGGGCGTTGCCCGCCAGTCAGGGTCAAGCCTGTCTTTCTCTGAACCGTCTCTGACCCAGTCGTCCGTATCCCGCAGCAGGTCCGGATGGCTGAGTATCAGATAGACCTGTTTCGCGACTTTGTTGAAGTCCTCTCCCCGGAGAACACCTTTCTTCCACCCTTCGTATCCAAAGTCCAGCAGGGGCGGAAACGCTGATTCGTTGATGGGTTCCGCCACATACCCGCTCGTGCACACGCCTTTGGGGAAAAGGTTGTATGTGCATATCTCTTCCAGAAATCTATTGTAGAGTTCAGGATTGAGTTCGGCAAACATCTTCAGGAGCGGTATGGATGACTCTCCCCATCGCATCTCACCGTCCAGCATGAATTCGACTGTAGGCATTTTGTTGTATCGCGGAAGGGTTTTCAGGTTCTCATGTATCCAGTCCAGAAGGAAGTCATCCTCGTGTTCTTCCTTCAGATGATATGCGGCGTCAAGCATTCTTCCGTCCAGGTAGTTCAGCCGCCACAATGCCCTTCGCTTTGTCTCTGCATCTTCTCCTTGTACTCTTTTATTTAATTTCAGCCGGCTGTTCATGTAGAAGCGGGCGAATCTCTTAAGGCTTTCAATGTATTTCTCGGAATATTCTCCGCCCAGGTTGTCGTAAGCCATGATCAGATACACAACATCTGTTCCCAGTTTTCGCCACCGGGGGCCGGGAATCGGCATTTTCGGTTTCAGGGGTTTGAAGTCGTCTGTTCGCCAGTAATAATTACGCCCGTCATCCTTGAGCACGTAATCCCGGTGATAAAAATCAAGTATACAGCCAAGAACTTTAAGAATCTTCGATTTCATCTCAGGATTAAGGCTGTCCGGTGTTTTTGATATACCCCAAAAGCCTGTGCCGAATGCATCCACATAATGCTGGCCGCTTACCTGAAATTTGACTTTGGACTGATTCCAGTTGTATACATATCCCTTCAATCTTCCAAATCCGGGTCCTCTGCTGTACCCGTATATTTTACCGTCATTATACATAACATTGCCCCAGGGAATCCACGGGTTTCCGTCTCTGTCTTTTGTTTCTTTCATGAAATGTATCAATTTTCCGATTAGTTGACGAGCCATGGAACGGTATTCTGTAAATCCCGATTTTCTGTACATTCTCAGGTAGCCGTCTGCCTTGGACGGGTACTGGGCAACCGCAACGTTTCTGCAGTCCCGCAATTCTCCGGAGAATTTGCAGTTTTCAGGCAGAAAGCCCTTATAATTGTTGCAGGCCTTGTAGTAGCAGTCGCAGCTTTTAGCCACTGCCGCCATGCCTGTGCAGATCCGTCTTCTGTTGTCGAGACCCCAGTGGTTAGGAAAGTCCGGCTTGCCGTCAGGTCCCGTGACCATGCCGAACAGCCAGGGTTTGTGTGAATTACCTCCGGTGTAAGCCCAGGTCATGGATACTTTTTTCAGTTGTTTTTTCTTTTGCTTTCCTTTATTTTCAACTTCCTGAAGAATGTTTCTTATTATATTGAAGCGCCAGCTTTGACTGATTCCATGCTTGAGTCCTACATAAAGGAGAGGAATCTTTATTTCCAGCGTCCAGCTCTTTCTGGTCTTGCCCGAAGCTGTTTCCGCGTAACAATCCCAGGAATAATCCGGTTTGATATATCCCGGCTCATGCTGGAGGTCTGTGAAAAAACCTTTGCTGTTAATAACAATCTGGAAATACCTTTTCGGATCTGCTTCCGGTGCGATGAACAGTTCCACGCACTCATCATTGAAAATTTCTCTGGTGTCAAATTTTTCCACATCGGATTTGAGGTTGTCCGGAGAAGAGGAAAACGCTTCAACAGCGACAAAAAGATTTCTGGAGTCATAGCACAGGTAAGCTTTTGTCTGGCTTTCAGAGGGCTTTTTTGGAAAGTCCATCGAGAAATCAGATATAACTTCGCAGTCTTTCCAGCAATCATCGAACAAAACACCATCAATTGCAGGAGGGCTTTGAGTCTTCTTGATATGTATTACAGGCCGTTCTGCAGATACAGAGGCTGATAAGGTGAGAATAGTTACGGTTATTAATAGAAAAAGACGCCGCTTCCCGGGCATTTTACTTTTTGCTCTTTAACCTTTTACAATGACAATATCCTGTAAAATCCTTTCAGTGCTTCACGTTATTACTGCACATAAAATATACAAGTTATTTTTACTTGATTCCGCCTCAATGTCAAGTAAAATGTTAAAAAAAGTAATTGTGTTATTTTAATTATGGAAATGTCCATGGATAAACTTCTCAGCACATATGATATTTCCCAAATCTGCCAGGTGAGAATGCAGACGGTTATCAACTGGACCGACAAGGAGAGGATTCTCAAGTCATCCAGAACGCCGGGAGGCCACAGAAGAATCCGCAAGCAGGATTTTGATGTTTTTGTCAAAAAATATAACGTTCCCTGTATACGGAAAAATCCTGTATCCGTTCTTGTTGCTGATGATAACGAACATGTTATTGAGCTTACGGAAGCTGAAATAAAATATACTCAGCCGGAATGGAAGGTATTAAAGGCAAGAGACGGCCTGGAAGCCATGTTCATCATGGGAAGAGACAGACCCGATGCAGTGATTCTCGATATAATCATGCCGCAGATGACCGGTGTTGATGTATGCAGAAAACTGAAAGCCGGTATTTTCGGTTACACTCCCTTGATCATTGCCATCACCGGAAAAGTGCTTAAAGATGAGGAAAAGAAGTATCTTGAAGACAATACAGATGCTTTTTTGAAGAAACCGTTCGATTTTCCCGAGATTATCAGAATATTGCGTTACCTGATATTGGATCAGTCAAGAGCTTCATGAGGCTGATCTGACCGGATAACCTTTCCGTTCCGTTTATGCCTGTAGAAGTAGGGTAGCTTGAGTCTTTTTCCCGCCTTTTCTATGGACCCGAATTTGTTCAATGTTGCGGCAAGCAGATTGTAGTCTGAATTCATCATGTCTGCTGAATTCAGGGGGCCGTGTTCCATGCTCCATTTTCTGAGGTCGGAGGACAGTGTCGGGAAATCCCTTTTTCTGGGTTTTACGATTTTTGAGTAATCCAGCCCGATCGCCTCAACTGCTTTTCCCCAGGAGCCGAAATATCTGGCCGCAGCACCGTACAGCCTATTGTCTTTTTTGGCAATCACGGTGTCACGCAGAATGACGCCCTGTTTGTGATATTTCTTCAGCTCGGTGATTACTTTCTCTTTTGACCAGTCCCGGATGTCTTTTCGCTCAAGCCCTGATTCAATGATTGCTTTTTTGTATGAACCAAATACGTATTCCGCCTGGCTTACGAGCGCCGGGTCATATTTCTTTATCCAGTAAAGGGTGATCGGGGACTGTTTTTTTGCATATTGACGGAGCTTCTTTATAATCTGCTTCCTGGTGTATGGCTTGAAATCACATCTTGCAACCTTTTCCCGTGCCTCATTGCAGGTTACATAATACACACCGAATCTTTCCCGGTACTCCTGTGTGGTCATGTTGTGCTTTCTGAGGTGCTTCCAGGTGATGCGTTTCAGTTTTTTGTTGCAGATACGACATTTAATGGCCATAATCACATCCGGTTAGATTTATGTCAACATCCCGCGTTTGAGTCTGATCTCCCCGCGTTTCTTTAATATTTATAATCGAAAACATCTCCTGTCAATATCTTTTTAAACCACTTTTATTACCACCGTAAACGAATTACGATGGTTTGAGGCTGGCAATTCGGGATAAGAATTCTCTGTTTTGTGGCCAGCATTTATAAATCAGGATAAGAAACACGATGTTTTGATAAGGTTTTACACATTTTTATCCCGTTTTACGCGAAACCTTTATAAATGATAAATTCCTTCCCTGTTTTGCAGTGAAAGGCGTTACCTTAAAAAAGTGGGAAAAGCTCATGAATCGAATCTGCAATGTGGTCGCATCCAGGCAGTTCTGTTACTGCCAGAAAGTCAGCCGGGGATTTTCTTGCTCCCGCTCATGGGTTCGCCATATCATCAAGCAGCTTGTGAGAGCCGGGCTTATTGTAAGGTTCAGGCGCGGCAGGATCAAGGAAATCAGGCTTACGCATAACGGTGAAGACGTATGCAGCGGACTGAGAAAGGTTGAGAATGTTCTTAAAAAACATGAGCGCCCGTCACACAATAAACATTAGAGATCATAGGTTTATTTCGATCTCTGGTTCTCATTGAGCACGAAGAAAAACAAATTTCATCTTATTCTTTCCTGTATTTGGTTTCCATCCTGCTAAAGCTGTAATTCCTCCTTTACTTTTTTCATTTTCATTTGCATTTCTACCCAAATTTATTTGTGGAAAAAAGGCAAATCCAAAATAAATTGGGTTTTTCAAGCAAGGTCTTTTTATCTTAATCGAAAACTTTGTTTCATCTGCAAATTTCTGTACACTTTCATTACAGTATATTGAAAGCCTGATACTTTCAAGAGATGGATTACACGACACCTGAATATCCCTTTCTTTTCCTGACCTTTTTAATTCTTTCTTATATTCAATTGCGGATTCAAGTCCATCTGTTGTTACAGTTGCAATATGTCCTCCCTTCCAATCTGTCACCGGTAAAGTTTTTATTGGTCCGGCTATCGATTCCCTATTGTAATAGACGTGAACTTTTCCAGATTGATGAAAACTGAGTTTTGGAATATTTTCAGAGCTAAATTGTTCCACGTATGAGAATTTATTAGACATCATTTGTTCTTCAATTTTTTGTTCACCGTAAAAATACCTTCCAGTCTTACCATACGGAAAAATATATATGCTTGAATCTGATTTTGAAAATGCAACTTTGCATAATGCTCTATTTTTATTTTTATGTCTGAGGATGATCCTTATCTTACGTATATCTTCAATCATTTCATCTCCTAGTTCGGTATGATGGTATGCTATTTTATTATATTCGTATCGTTTGTTTTCGCAAATCTTTTGATCTTACACCTGATTGTTGTATCACATCCGCTTAACGTTCTCATCCGTCACACAAGTGGCGGAAGGATTAATAAAGAGCTGTGACACTCCTTTTTAATGGAGCAGAAGAAAGATATCGAAGAGCTTGTCCGCAAGATAGCGCCTGTGTATCCCCAAAAGGCCAGTGATCTGTGGACCTTGTATTTAAGCGCTCCGGACCAGAAGACACGGCACTCCGTGGAAAATCAGATCAATTTACTCGCTCAGAAAACACTGGGCTATACCTTTCAAAAAAATCATATTTTATTACCACCAGAATTTATAAAGAAAAAAAGACGTGATTACAAACTTGGATACGCCAGATACAAACACCTGAAACAACCGTTTTACCTTGAAGAAGCCGATTTGCTCAGACACATAGCCATTATAGGTTCTACCGGTTCAGGAAAGACAACTCTATCCAAACAGATAATACGCGGACTGATCAGTGACAACAAGCCATTCCTTTTGTGTGACTGGAAGCGAAGCTACAGGGAGTTGTTTGAAGGCACGGATATCAAACACCGTATCATACCGGTTGCCAAACCGCATCTGGGAAAGATTGCTTTCAACCCGCTGATTCCGCCTCCGGGTACTTCACAGGCAGCGTGGAATAAACTGCTGGCTGATGTTTTGTGCCAGGCGTTTTTTATCGGCGAGGGGGTGCAGTATCTTATCACAGCGGTCATAGATGTTACGCTGAAGAAACACCACGCGACCGTTTCCGGGGCGGAGCCTTCAAAATTTCCCACGTTGAAAGATCTGCTTACAGCTACAAGATCCATGAAGCTTCTCGCGCGTCAGAAACTGTGGCAGGATTCTCTGATGAGGGTTTTGTTCCATCTTACTTACGGTCCTGTTTCAGAGACCTTGTGCGCAAAAGGAAGCGACATAGAAAAACTGTTGAATGAAAACGTGGTGCTTGAGCTTGACGGTTTGTCACAGAACTCCAAGATGTTTATCGTGTCCGTGCTTCTGCTCTGGATATATCAGTACAGGATGAATCAGCCGCGACAGGGAGAACGGTTGAAACACGTTATCATTGTCGAGGAGGCTCACCATATCTTTTCCAGCCCCAAAACCGATGTTCCAAGAATCACGGATATTGTTTTCAAGGAAGTACGTGAGCTTGGACAGGGATTGATCGCGATTTCACAGACGCCGTCATCATTGAGCCACGAGGTGTTGTCCAACTCGAACACGCTGATCAGCTTTGCCCAGAGAAACCAGCTTGATATTCAGGCTGCCGCCCGGTCATTGCTTCTGGACCATACGGAGTTCGGATACCTTGGAATGCTCAAGACCGGACAGGCCGTTGTCAAGACAAAGGATGCCCTGGGGCCGTTTCTGATGGAGGTTCCGTTTGAGAAACCACGGTCCGGCAGTCGTGCTTTGCGAAATTCAGGCAGAATTACCGGTGCTTCCGCTTTATCGGCTGATATTGCACCGCCTCCGGCTTATGCAGGCAGTTCCGTTCAGGTTCCGTTTTCAGATAAGAAGCATAAACCCACCACCCCGGACGAAGACCGACTGATTGAGGACATACTGAAACATGAGTTATGCGGTGTGTCTGTCAGGTGCCGTCGTCTTGGCTGGTCCGTAAGAAAGCTGATGCCCGTGATCAATTCGCTGGAGCGAAAAGGATACCTTAAACGCGTTGAAATCATGCTGCGCCGTGGAAAGATCGTGCTGTTTGACCTGGTGTCCGTAAATACCCGCGAAAGCATTGTGCACAAGTTCTGGAAGCACAGGATCGCAGCCAGGATGAAGCAGAAGGGGCTTGACGTGGAAACCGAGTACAAAACCGGCGCGTTCAGGGTGGATGTAGTAGCAAAAGGCAGAAAACACGTGGCTGTTGAAGTGGAGACCGGATGCTCTGATATTACCCTTAATCTGCTGAAAAACCTGCCGAAAAAGTTCCAGATGATCGTGTTTGCTGCAACCAGCCCGGAAGCGTACAAAAAGATACAAAAGATCATTTCAGACCTTGGATTGAACAGTAATCCGAGAATAAAGGTCATGGAAGCGCGTTATTTTTGCTTTCCTTGATAAACTGATGAGGGGTGAGTTATATGGAAGAAGTTTCATTCAGATCGACCGCTGTGCTGCCGTACGGATTCAGCGAGATCGTGCTCTTTGCCGTGTACAGAAATCATGACACAAAACAGGAGCGCGTGCTGGCCTTGCTTATTGACAAATACAAAGAGCCGCGACTGCCGGTTGTGAAGTTTGACAGTGCGGAACCGATCGAGCAGACGCTGAGGCGTGAAGTCTTTAGCATGAGCGGATGCCTGCTTCGGTACGCGAATATGTTCGGGGTTATGAACAAGAACGACAAAAACCTGATCTGCTATGTGGGAAGTATCGGCGATGTGGAAGATGTATCATCGGATCCAAAGAGGTTAAAGCTGTCCATAGATGATGTTATTGACAAGGCCATGAAAGAGGATTTCTGGCAGTATTCGGACAGGGTGAATTTCCTGCATTACGGATACAAAGAGTTCCAGATGCTGGAGAAAAGGTACTGGGAATCGTTTTAACCAACCTTTCGCTCATCCCCTTTTACGGCGGTTTTGTTTTTAACCGGAGAGATGTGTATTATTTCAGGAGGTGATGCCATGACGTAAGCGTGTAATGTGTTTTCAGGACGCATGTTTTTTTCATCCGGGAAGCCGTGTAAAACGGCTTCCTTTTTTGTTTTTAAAGGAGGTGATGTTTGTTGAAGCCTGAGGATGAAGTTGATCTGTTGAGTGAAGAAAAGGATATGGAAGAAGAGTATCCGCTTGTGTACAGCGATATTGAATGTCCGAGATGCTGCAACCCGGATGTTCTTGGTAAAGAAGGCGGATGTATTTTCTGCCCTGTGTGCGGATACAAAGATTGCGGCTGAATTAAAACATTTAATTGGAGGTGCAGTAAGATGAATACCGCGATTATTGAAGGTAAAGTGGTTCGGGACCCGTTTGTAAGCGGATCTCTTGTCAAGTTCAAGGTATTTGCGGAACACGGCAGCAACGGAACCACCAGAAAGAGCTTTGTGCCGGTGACCATGTTCGACCTCCCCCCGGGAATCCATTCCAGACTTGAGAAAGGCGTTCCGGTCAAGGTCAAGGGATATGTCACCGAAAACCGCTTCAAGAGCAAAAAGACGGGCGCGTACGAATACGCCACGCAGGTAATCGGTGAAAATCTGTCGTTTTGCTGATGTGCGGCAACACAATCAATAACCACACGGGCGGTCGCTTTCACAGGACCGCCTTTTTTTTATTTTCAAGGAGGATTCAGTGAAACACTATCCATGGCCCGCGTCTCGTATTGACAAAAAAACCATGAAGAAATTGTGGTTTGCAAAGAGATATACGGGCAAACCCATCACAGAGCTGATTCAGGAAGCCTGCAGCGCTTTTTATGCGAAGTATGAAGATGTTATTCATTCAGGCATAAATTCAAAAAACAACTGACTTTTTTCAGGGAGCATGTCATGCACTACAGGATCATCCCGTTTGTCAGAATTGAACCGGCGGAAAACGCTGAAATCAAGTCGATTGAAGAAGCGCAGGTTGAAAAAGAGCAGCTTCAGGTCATGCATCCGGAAAACATTTACGTTATTGTAGATGAAGACGGAAATGTTGTTGATGCGTAATTTCAACATTACTTTCCAGGAGAACAAAGTATGTCCAACACCGCTTGCATTGAATTTCAGAAGTTTACGGAGCTGGACAGCTCGCTTGAAGAACGCGGCGAAACGTATTACGGCGTGCTTGTCTTTAATGACGGATGCCAGACGTATCTGACCATCGGCGGCAAGTCCGACATGGAGTCGTGTCTTGGAAATCACAAGGGAAACATGCTTTCCAGGGCCCTTTCGCTGGTTTCTGAGTTTTCAAACGAGGTGTCGGAAACCATCATACGGGCTGCTGTTTCCTTCAGAAGCGGCCTGCATGTGAACCGGGAGTATTTTGACGCGGATCAAGTAGACGCTGCGTTGGAGTAGTTCCCGAACCGTTAATTCTAACCAGGGGTGCTGTTTTCGGACAGGCCCTTTTTTTATTGGAGTGTGATTATGAGATTTCAGCTTGACAGGGTCAGGGGACACGCGTTGTTTCCTGATGAGGTTGAAAAGGATGTTCCTGAGCTGTACAGCTGCGAGTCCCTTTCGGATGAGAAAATCATGGTGCGTGTGAAGTTTTTCGCGCTGATGTCTGACTGGTACTGGTACGTGACCGAGTATTCCCCCGAGCAGAAGCTCTGTTTCGGGCTTGTCAAGGGTTTTGAGACCGAGCCTGGCTATTTCAGCCTGGACGAGCTTGGAAACCTGAACAAAAACGGCCTGCCGCTCATAGAGCGCGACTGTTGTTTCAAGCCTGTTACGCTTTCAGAACTCAAACAGAAACTCAATTTTACGTAAAAGAGGTGTGTATGAAATACGTCAGAGAACTCAGTGTGTCGTGGAACAGAAAGGAGATTACGCCTGAAATGAAAAAGCGCGGCATTGGTCAGGTATTCAGAATGCCTTTTGAGGTTTCCAGGTATCTGTCGTGGATGCGGGACAGTCACAGGGAAATCCTGGTGGTCGTACCCATGAACGGACGGAACCAGGCTCTGAGTATCCTGGAACTTTTCTCAGGAGGCAATACCAGCGCGAATGTGGATATACCCGAGGTCATCAGACAGGTGCTTCTGGCAAACGCGTGCTCGTTCATTATCGTGCACAACCACGTGTCGGGATCGAATGAACCGTCCGCGCATGACCGGATGATTACTGAAAAGGTACTTATGGCTGCAAAGGCGGTTGAAGTCCATTTTCTCGACCACATTATCCTGGGGAACGGGTTTTACAGTTTCCAGGAGCGTGAACCCCATCTTTTCAAGTAAGGAGTACGCAGAATGAGAAATATTGATTACAGGTCTCTTGAAGGGGAGTTCCGGCCTTTGTGTGTATCCGGGATATGGTGTCTTGGCGTGTATTATTCAAGATGCTCGCCGTTTCACTGGGATTCGGTCTGGAGCAGGGGCATTGATGAACTGAAGAGAATGTCACTGCCCTTTATTGAGGCGTTTGGTGGTCTGCTCGGGCATTTTGTCGGTTCGAGGTTTCCCCGCGTGGATATGATCGTGCCCGTGCCCTGTTTTTTTCAGCGGGAGAGTGTGTTGTTTGAAACGGAGCACAATTATCCTTCCCTTGCTGTTTCGAGAATGGCATCTCAATCATCGGGGAAAAGCGGTCTTCTTGTTGCCGAAGTGCTTTTTCAGGAAAAAAGAAAGAGAAAGAAGCAGAAACAGTGTTCCAGCGACAGGGAGCGCCGTGAGAATGTCCGGAGTGCGTATCGGTATAACCGTGAGATTTGTCTTATGGGCAGAAGTGTGGCGCTTGTGGATGATGTAATGACATCCGGTGCGACTCTGTTGTCGTGTTCCCGCGAACTCCGGTCATCCGGGGTGTCTGATGTGGCGCTGCTTGCGCTGGCGAAAACTTATCGAAAATCATTGAATTGTAAGGAGTGAATTATGTCTTCAATACGACTTCATCCGAAAAAGGGACTGAATCCTGTGCTGGGAGTGTGTCCGTTGTGCGGAAACGACAACGGCGAGATATTACTTCTCGGCGCTGTGAGTACAAAATATACGTGCAGGTCCTGCGGCAAAGTGCATATCGGCAGACCGAAAATAGGCGAATGCGTGTCTTGCGGGTCATCCGGTTTTGACAGGCAGGAGATCAGCGAATTCGGGGAAAAGATTCCCACGAATTACTGCAAGGACTGCCGGAAAAAGCTGAAACAGGAGCAGGAAACCTTTCGCAGGGAAGTGGAACAAGGAGGCGCGTATTTCAGGTGTGTGAAATGCGGAACCCGGGGTGTCATGAAGGCGGGAACGGAAGCGGCCAGAGACTACCGCAAGCGGGCGCTTGATTCCGGCCTGATAAAGAAGGAAAACGAGCCGTTCGGCGTGGAACTCAAAGGCTGCCCGAACTGTCCGTGAGATGAATATTTTGAAGCCATCCTCTGTTCTTGGGAGGATGGCTTTTTTTACATCGTGTCCGTGTAGATTATTGGGCATTGAGAGTAAACTTTATTATTCTCTCCAATTTCAAATATAAAGGTAGGCCTATCCATATAATTGCAGCAGTTGAAATAAAAACTGCGGCGAAAACCATACGCATTGAGCTAAAACATGTCCAAAAATATTCTAATTTATCTTCAACCTCCTTCTTCTTCCATGGAGCCTTACTCCAAATAATAGACATGCTTACCGTTACCAATGTAGCTATGCATATGATTGAAGTCATAGTATTTTCAAAAAACATTTCTGTTGTGTGATATGCTATTTTATAATACTCTATATTCGCATTGATTATTATGTTGCTATCGGATAATGCAGATAATTGATTGCATAATAATATCATTCCGCATGAAGCAATAATTATTGCATACCAGCAAAAATCAATTATACCAGTTACTACAACATAAGATGTTATAACAAAAAACAAGGTAACGTATACTATGTTTTCGTATCCGAACTCGTTTGACGTGTTATATATTATAAGAGATGAAAATAGAAACAATAATAGATTGAATATTCTAATCATAGTAATGACAGAGTATTTTTTTATTCCTGTTATTTTTTTTAACTCATCAAAAGAATTCTTATACAGCTCTTTCTCCTGACAATATAAATTTATTTTTTTAAATGATTCTTTATCTTTAAGATCGTAAAGAAAATATACAATTTTGTTCCTTATACGACGGACCAATGATATTTTATTTGACAGATCATGCTCACGGTTAATTTTTCTTATTATGTTTTCAATAATAAGTGGTAGTTTAAGGTAAATATATTTACAGTAACATTCGAATAAAGGAAAAAAATCAAACAATAATTTTAATATGGCAAAATAAAATATTATATACAGTGGATTATTGTCGGGAGGAGTAGTTATCATAATTTACTTTGTCATAATGAAAGGTTCAATAAAATACAATCAATAAATATCTAATTCAATTGAAAATAAATGCCCCGAAATCCTTGCCTAGGGCCGATATTTTGCATTTATCATATTGTGCATTCTCCCCAAAAGTCGTGTTCAATTCTGCGTCTATAAATCCTTGATTAATCAGTTCGTTAATTTCTCCCCGAAACAAAGCATATTGAAACGATGATGATTTATGATTTACTGTTTCAGTAACATTTTTATTTACTTTTTTGCCAGCTTCTTTATAAGCATCTGTTTGGCACATAAGCTCAGATTTTGTTAATATCTCTTCTATTTTAAGCAAATACTCATAATTAATATGAAGTGTTTTAAGAATCAATAGCTTTGAATAACTCATACCTTTGATATACTTAAGATACTTTGTCCTAAATGGTTCATCAATCCCATTTTTTGACCACATCTTAATAAGGTTTACGTAATATTTAGCTTTTTTTCCTTCCTCATCCTCAAGAGCTTCTCGAAGTTTCTCTGCAAATTTGATTTTGTTTTTTTGATTATCATTAAGCTTTTCTTTTATTGTTTTTTTGTCAGCTTCAGGCATGTCCTTAAATATTTCTACAAGTTCTGCCATATTTCCTTTTTTGTTATCAAGAAAATGAGATATTCCGAACCTTGCAATATGCTTTAAACCCGCTGAACCACTTTGTGAAGCAGCACAGATAATTGCACCCGAGAGAATAGAGGGATCTAATGTAAAACAATGCAATAAAGCAACAGGTCCGACAATATTATAGAATTGGTCCATAAATTTGTTGAATAGATCAAAATTTTCTGATGTTTGTAACTCTTCGTCCAAATATTTTTTTATATTAACTTTATTCATTGTAAAAAGTCACTCCATTCAATATCTTCATATCTCGGAACCTGTCAATAAAAACATTGTCAATTTTTATATGTTCTGTGGATATTTTTGCGAACATAAACAAGGCTTTCTGAAACGTCTCAAAATATTTAGTTCCCATCCGGAAACGGCAACATATTATACCAGCTAACCTTATGAGAATAACATTTTCTATTTTTTTTGATAATTTTAAAGGACTTTTTCTTTTCGGTGCTACTAAAGTGGTAACAGACAACGGGTTATTCAATTTAGCGGATTTTACAGGAGAAGAAAAATGCGTCGGTCTTTTGGAGAACAGCGGTTGTTCGATTTCACGCCGATAGACGATAAAATCATACAAGAGACTGTTTCTTATTGAGCAGGACCTTCTGGGGGATGCGGACCCGGACACGCCGGGTCGGAACGGGATGTCGGCCGACCGTGTGCTTCGTCTTGCTCTGGTCAAACAGAAATACGGCTGGAGCTACGAGGATCTGTATATCAAAGAGCGCTTCGGGAACCAGATACTACATCACTAATGATTTGTCAATGTATGAGGCTCAGATGGTTCAGCCTGTACAAACAGAGACACAGGGATGAAACGTTTCACAGGGAGATTAAACAGCATTTTCGATTTACCGAGGCGAGATGTTTATGCGATCTTGGCAATGTGCTCAAAAACACTGGGTACTTGTAGCGATTGCATACAATGTAGTTATCTTGGCAACGCTGAGAAGATCTCCTTAAGAAAAAACTACGATCTTTTAGAACCTCTGTCAATGGAAACAAAATACTTACGTTACATAAGAAGCTTGAACTGGTTTGTTAAAATGTGCTAAACTCAAGTTATTGTTTTTTCTTCCATGAAATAATTACCTGAATTTTGCACCGCGAGTCCGTACATCATCTTGAAGCATCCCACTTTCGTTTTTCTTGTTGGACTTTTGTAATGGGACTCAAACATATTTCGGAAATCGAGAATGTCCAGCATTTTTACAAATGCCGTGATGCCACCGAAGGCGCTTAATCGCTGACCGCAGAGCCTATGTGGCGTATCAGGCCCTATTTTACAGGGAAGAGCGGTCGATTGT
>CAZGEP010000053.1:0-26869 GCA_964524955.1 uncultured Planctomycetota bacterium
GTAGAGCCTCGTGATCATGCGTGTGATTTTCAGGCCCTTTTCCTGCTCACCGTATCCAAAAGGCGGATCCAGTGAAATCACGTCAAAGGACAAGGTCTCGGATGGCCGGGAGAATACCCAGGATTCGGCATCTTTGCGGACAATGGATCCGGCATCTGAAAATCCGCAAAGTTGGATGTTTTTCTGAATCGTTGCTGCGCACATGTCGTTGGTTTCGACAAAGGTGCAGGAACGTGCTCCGCGACTGATAGCTTCAATACCGAATATTCCGGTGCCGGCAAAGAGATCCAGAACCGTTTCCCGGGGCGAACGATTCCATAATCCGGTAAAAATCGATTCCCGTATTCGATCGGTAAACGGACGTATGCCGGGCGCTTTGATAAAATACAGGCGCCGTCCTTTGGCTGATCCGGAAATAATCCTCAGCCCCTTGGTGTTAAAATTCTTTGCGTTCACGGGAAGAAGGTATGCCGGCCTGTTCTCGGTATTTGGTAACGGTTCTTCGCTTCAGATTCAACCCCTCTGATTTCAGGGAGTCAATAATTTTTTGATCGCTCAACGGATGTTTCTTGTCCTCCGCTTCCACGATTTCCTTTATGCGTTCAATAACGCTGTTGGTGGATTCACGGGATCCGTCGGATGTTGCGTACCCGCCGGTAAAAAAGAACTTGAGCGGGAAAACACCTCTGGGGGTCTGCATATACTTGTTGGATACGGTTCGGCTGACCGTAGATACATGGACACCGATTTCTTCGGCCAGATCCTGCATCATCAGCGGAGAGAGGTGTTTCGGTCCCTTTTCCAGAAAATCTTTCTGCTTGTTAACTATCTTCATGCTTATGCGTAACAACGTATTTTTTCGCTGCTCGATCGAGTCAATGATCTTGGAGGCACTGCTGATCTTATTTTTGATATATTTTTTGGTTTCCGTGGTTTCTTTTTTGTTCGCAAGAAGATTTTTGTAATAGCTGCTGACATGAAGTCTGGGCAGCAGCTTGTCGATAATCGTTACCGTGTATTCACCATCCTGTTTTTCCACATGAACATCCGGCGTTATATAGTGGGTTGGGGAGGTGTCAAAAGAGCGTCCCGGCTTGGGTTCAAGTTGAGAAATAATGTTAACCGCCTGTTTGACATCTGCCACTGAACTTCCGGTGGCTTTGGCGACTTTCGGATAGCGGTTGCGAAGCAAATCATCGAAATGATGGAGGAGCAGGTCTTCCAGCAGGACAGAATTTTGTCCGGTGATGATCAGCTGATTGAGAAGGCATTCTTCGATATTTCTTGCGCCGACGCCGGCAGGTTCAGAGGACTGGATGATATTCAGCGCGTCTTCCCATTCGGACATGGGACGTTCTTCATCATAGTTTTGGCGTAAGTCTTCAAGGTCTACGGTCAGGTATCCGTCTTTGTTCAGACTGAAAATGATATATTCACACAACGGAACAAGGTGCGGATCAGTGTTGGAAAGACGGAGTTGAAAGATCAGGTGATCCGTAAGGGTGGTGCCGGGTGATGGGGTGCTTTCCAACGCTTCACGTTTAGGATCTTTCTCACCGGTATTCTTATACGAAAGATTGGGGCGTTCGTACTGATCGTACCAGGTGTCTGCGAGTTCATCCTGGGGATTGGTTTTATCCTCAGCTGGCGAATCCGCGTCAACAGACGATGCAGGTTCTGAACTGTCGGAATCGGAGTCAGGCACTTCTTCCAGTATTTCAAGGGTGGGATTTTCCACCAGTTCCTGATCAATTTGTGCTTTGAGCTCAAGAATGGGCATTTGCAATAGATCCAGACCGTGGATCATCTGCGCGGTCATCTGCATGCGCTGCTCAAGCTTCTGGGACTGTGCCATTGACAGGTTAATGCCCATGGATAAACACCTTGGTTACGGTTTCGTTTGGAACGATATTTTCTACTGAAAATATAGTCGCTTATTCGCTGGTGTCAACATTTTTCTGAACGAGTTTTCCAGATGTGAAATTCTTTTTTAAAAACAGAACCCGGGCTTCTTGACATGCAGGCAATTATGTTGTATAATAAAAAAAATTGGATTTTAAGGAGATCCATTTCATGAAACGGTGTCTTTATTTGTTGATCGCTGTTTTCGTTTTCTTGCCATGTGCTTATGCTCAGGACTTAATTCATTTAAAGGACGGTCTCAAGATCGAAGGCTTGGTCGAAGGCGGATCTGAAACGTTCTATAAGGTCACTGTTGATAAAGAAGGTACGACCGGGTATATCCTGCTGGACAAGACGCGTGTGGTCAGTATTGAATATGATTATGAGCAGCGTCTGAGTAAGATTAAGGACGATGACTGGCGCGGCCATTATCAACTGGGAGTTTTTTGCTTTCAGAACGGCATGACAGGAAAAGCCATAAGTGAGCTCAGTGCGATTGCCGGAAAGAAAGACGTTCCCATTGATTCGTACCTGTACCTTGCCAGAGCATTCATCAGCCACAAACGCTACAACGAAGCACGGGATGCCTTGCGAAACTATTTGAAGAAGGTGCCCAATGATGCAGATGCAAAGAAGCTTTTACATGATATTTCTAAAAAGCAAGATGTTAAATCCGCAACAGCTTCCACCGATCCTGATCCCGCTACTGAAACGGTTTCAACGGAAACCAGCCCCCAGGTGACTCAAGATAAAAAAGAGCCTCCTGCTGAAACGTCCGGCACGGAACCGGCAGTGCAGCCTGCAGTAGAAGATGCGGGAGATATTCTTGAGGGGCTGGAGGCCGAAGCTGGATGGAAATACGCGTGGGGAAACAGGCTTGAAGCCGATGTCTTCAAATTACAGGACAGTAAGAATACGTTGCTTCGAATCAAGTTTGAGGGAGGGGACGAGGATAAGACAACAGTTCGAAAGGTTATGAAGACGGATTTCAGGGATAAAAAGTTCTTTAAATATGATGCGTATAATCCGACCACAACGCCTTTCAGTATCTGTTTTGCTGTTGTTACCTGTCCGGGCTGGGTATACCATGAGAGCCCTCAGATAATACTCAAACCGGATTGGAATTTGAACAATGTCATTGATCTGACAGCGTCCACGTTCAAAACGGAGAAAAGCGGTTGGAAATTCACCAGCCCGATCACCAATATGGATGATGTGCGCCAGATATTCTTTGTTGTGTATAATGGAAAGAAGGATGGTACGCTCTTTATGG
This sequence comes from uncultured Planctomycetota bacterium, assembly GCA_964524955.1. Taxonomy (GTDB): domain Bacteria; phylum Planctomycetota; class CAZGEP01; order CAZGEP01; family CAZGEP01; genus CAZGEP01. Next base: position 3,176 of record CAZGEP010000053.1, read on the forward strand.
ACTACATCAGGACGGAGTGACTATGAAATTTGCCCGTATTGTAAATCATTTGTGGACGGATGTAGATAACGAAAGAGCCAGTCTGAAAAACGGGCGTGATGACAATGAATATGCTGAAATCTGCAACCGCATTGAAGAGTTGATTAATGAAATGGAACTGTACAGGCTCAGTTCGCATTATGAGTGTGAGCAGATGAGGGAAAAACTTGAAACCGCTGATTTCAAAGGATTGTGGGCGGTGTATAATGATGCGATGAAAAAATACAACAACAGGAAAATCTGATGGATGACGAAAAGATCGAAACGTATTGCCGAAGCATCAACCATGACATCGACAGAATACACACAGAAATCTCCAAGGTGATTGTAGGGCATGAAACCGTGATTCGAGAGCTTCTGATTGCCTTCTTCAGCTCCGGACACGTACTTTTTGAAGGGATGCCCGGATTGGGAAAGACGCTTCTGGCATCCACACTATCCAGGGTTTTTGATCTGGCGTTTCGAAGAATTCAGTTTACTCCTGACCTGATGCCCGCGGATATTACCGGTACGGATATTGTCTCCGCTGACAAAGGAAATGCAGTTCAGTTTGATTTTTTTAAAGGCCCTGTATTCTGCAATATTCTGCTTGCGGATGAAATTAACCGCTCCACACCCAAAACGCAGTCCGCGCTTCTGGAGGCGATGCAGGAAACCTGTGTAACCGTAGGCGGTAAGACACATCCCATTGAAAAACCTTTCCTCGTGATTGCGACACAGAATCCCATTGATCTGGAAGGGACCTATCCACTTCCAGAGGCGCAAATTGACCGGTTTTTCTTTAAGATTACGATTGCTCCTCCGGCATTGGACGAGATGGTGGAAATCGTGGATCGAACCACTGAAGACCGGGATCCAGAGGTTGAACCTATTTTACGTCCGGATAAGGTGCTGGAGTACCAGCAATTTGTCCGCTCCGTCCCTGTTTCCTCCGAAGTGAAACGGTATGCGGCTAAGATTGTAATGGCTACCTCACCGCAGGCAGAGCATACCATTGATGAAATCAAACGGTATGTTCGTTTTGGCGCCAGCCCAAGGGGAACACAGTCGCTGATTCTCGGATCGAAAGTTCTGGCACTGACTCAGGGGAGAATGAACGTAAGCATGGAGGACGTTAAGTATGTTGCTGTACCCGCACTCCGTCACCGGTGCATTCTCAATTTTGACGGGGAGAGTGCCGGCATTGATACGGATTTGTTGATTGAGAAGCTGACTGAATTCTGTCTGTAACAGGCAATTGCACTCATGAAACCATGGAATCGAAAATACGCCCGAATGCCCGCCGCTGCTCTGATCGTGTTTGCATCCTGCTGTCCGCTTCAACGCATGGACGGGAGTGAAGGACAAGGCGGAAAAGAGACAAAAAGCAATCCTCCTCCTGAAAATGGACGGTTCAGCAAAGAACAGGAAATCGCTATCAAGCATTTGATCTCCAATCTTCGGAGTCCGTATTCCAAACGGAAGGCGGTTGCGGACAAGCTTGCGGCCTACGGCAAACCGGTGCTGAAGTATATACTGCCTGAGTTGAAAACCAATGATTCCATTATGCATCTCGGTACCATTGATGTCCTCAAAGCGCTTGGAGACGCCAAAAGCATTGACCGCCTTATCGAGATTGTGGAGCGGGATGAAAAGGGACAACGGCGGACAAAGACCGATGTTCGAGTCTACGCTGCAGGCCTCATTTTACAGCTGGGTACGCAAAATATGAAGAATCGCGTTATCCAGACCCTGGAAGACAAAGATGGATTTTATGTTAAAGAACTCATTAAGCTGCTTGGGAAAAATAAAATTAAAAAGGCAATTTCCAAAATTGCCGATATGAGCTCAAAAAACGCACACGATCTGATGACCGCTGTTTCCGTCTGCAGATCACTTCACGCTTACGGCAATGCAGAAGCCGCTGGTGTTCTGGCCGGATTCTTGACAAACGATGATGTTTATTTGAGGCGTCTTGCTCTGGTGCTTCTCTCAGAAAACAAGTTTGGGAAAACGTACAAAACGAAAATATTGAAATGTCTGAACTCCGATCACAAAGATGAACTGGAAGAGGCATGCAGGACATGCGGAAAATTAAAAATCAGTGTTGGAATCCAGCGGCTTCTCGAACTTGCCAGAGACCCGTCATGTTCATATTTTGTGCGGTGGGAGGCGCTCGATGCACTGCTGAAAATAGGGGATAAGTCTGTTACAGAGAAACTGGCGAATATAAAAGGGGAAAAGAGTCTGCTCAAGAAAGCGCAGCAGGTAATCCGTAAGCTCGAATCCGGATGATCTGTTTTGCCTGTGTCATTCTCCAGGAACCCGATACAGCTGGACGATCAATCAAGTCCAGATCGAAGTCATAAAAAAAGGCCGGTAGAATAACCGGCCGTTATTGTAATAGCGACGACTGGAGTCGAACCAGTGACCTGAGGCTTATGAATCCTCCGCTCTAACCAGCTGAGCTACGTCGCCAAATTATAAGAAAAAGTATCATATCCTGTTTGTAAAATTTGTCAAGAAATCTTCTGACAATTTTGGTTGAAAAATAAAATCTTCGTATATAATAGAACCAACCATTTACGGAGAGATGACCGAGTGGCTTAAGGTGCACGCTTGGAAAGCGTGTGTACGTTTACGCGTACCCTGGGTTCAAATCCCAGTCTCTCCGTTTATTTAATAACTGACTACATAGATGCAGAATCGAGGATTGAGAATATGCAGACATTTACCAAAAAAGATATTGTCAAACGTGTTGCCAAAAAACTGAATCTGGAAGAAGCTTATGTATACAGCATCATTCAGGCTGGGATGGATGAAATGATCAACAGCCTGGCCTCTGGTGAACGACTGGAATTCAGAAATTTTGGCATTTTCGATCTTCGTCACAGAAATCCCCGGATTGCTCACAATCCAAAGACCCTCCAGAAACTTCAGGTTCCCGAAAAATATGCAGTCAAGTTCAAACCCGGTAAGAATCTGAAAGAAAAAGTCAGAAAATTAGGCTCTGATTTTGTCGAAAGATCTACTGACTGACTTCTCACTGCTTCAAACGATTATGATTTCATGCTGCACATATATTTAAGAACTCAATGATAACGATTGGGTATTGATCGATATACGTTGTGTTCTTAAATGATATAGCCTCATATCCCTTCAATGCGCTACATTTTAAAGTCCAGGGGATTGACACTTCGTCATAAATGATATCTGCCTTCGCTCACAGTATAAAAAAAAGTAAACAGAAAAATTAATGAAACGTCATGTGTTTTGTTAAACAATGTATGAGGGGTGTTATTGAGCGGGGATAGCGTCGGAAGGTGCCTGGATTGTTGATACGGAACAACTCAAAATTAACCCAAAATTAAATTGATCTTAATCTATTCTTAACACAGTGGCATATTATCCTTTCTTCAGAATTGGGATTTGAATCAATCGCAATCGATTCATAAAAATTACAGTAAATTACACGAACATTAATTTGTTCTTAACACGTATCGATATATTCCGGTTATTGAGTATCAAGCCGGAAGAAAGGAGGTGCGACAGAAGATTTAATTTTATGGTCTTTTGTTACGGAAGTATTCGCATACGCATGAAAAAAGAATACGCAAATGTATTTGCAATACAGATCAATTTTGAGGAGAAATGAAATGCAGAAAGTTTGGAATATGATTTTATTCGTAATTTTATCAGCTTGCGTGGCTATTTTTACCGGCTGCGGAGGTGATGACGACGATTCAAGCACAAGCAGCAGCAGTTCAAGCTGGACGGTGGTTTACCAGGACACCGGCGGCGGCACGGGAATGGTTACACAGAGTCCCGATGGTACGCAGCGCAAGATCACCGGTGAGTTCAAAGCGAATTATACAATGGAATCCGCGTATCAGTGGTTTCTGGTTGGTCGTGTTTCTTTTGGCGAAGCCGTTGATTCCGCCGGCGCAAACCTGAATGCGCTGGGAACACCCACCCTGACCATTCAGGCCGGTACCACGGTTTACGGTCTGGGCGGTGAAGTACCCGGCACACTGATCATTAAACGGAAAGCCAAAATCAGTGCAGCCGGAACATCAACAAGTCCGATTGTTTTCACATCCGCGCAGGCCAATCCTTCCAGTGGTGACTGGGGCGGACTGGTTATTAACGGATGCGCTCCCATCAACCGTACCGGTGGGGAAGCGCTGGGTGAAGGTTCCTCCGGCTACTACGGCGGCGGCACTAATTACAATGATTCCACGGATAACAGTGGAACACTCCAGTATGTGCGGGTTGAATACGCCGGGCATCTCTTTTCCGCGGAAAACGAATTGAATGGAATCGCTCTTCAAGGTGTTGGAAGCGGTACAACCATTGACCACATTCAGATTCACAGAAACAAAGATGATGGTCTGGAATTTTTCGGCGGCACAGCCAATGTCAAATATATTGTGCTGACCGGAAATGAAGATGACTCCCTGGACTGCACCGACGGATGGACCGGAAACGTTCAGTTTGTCGTTATCAAGCAGTATACCAATGGTGGGGACCATGGTTTTGAAATGGATAACCTGGAAGACGATAACAACGCCACTCCGCGTTCCGCTCCCAATATTTCCAATGCAACCGTTATCGGCTGCACAGGTTGTGATGACGCTCTGAAGCTGCGCCGCGGTCTGGCCGGCAAGTTCATCAATATCCTGGTGGAAGGATATCCCACCGGTGAATACGGTCTGGATATTGACAGTGACGCCACGTTTGCTCAGGGGACGGTCAACAATAACAATACGGACAGTCTGTACATGCACGGCTCCGTAATATCCGACGCAGGTTCACAGTTTGCCGTAGATGACGGTGCGGATGATGTGTTCAATGTTGCCACCTGGTTTGGAAACGGCACAGGAAATGCCACCACCACAACCTCTCAGTTGACAAGCACATATGTCAGCAATACAACTGTCGGGACTGCTCAGGATCCGACCGCACTGGGTACCTTTTTCAGTGCTGGTTCCTTTATCGGCGGTGTTCAGGCTGGCAACGACTGGACAGCAACATGGACTAAGTCCGGTTCTCTGACCGCTTCATCTGAATAATGCTATATCTTTAATATTCTTCCACTCCTTGTTACAGGGGAGTGGAAGGATATAGTTTTAACGGATAATTAACAAAACCTTAACATAATATTAACACAGTTTTGGATGATTTAAATTAAGTTGAAGATTACAAGATTTATCAGAGCTCAAGACTGGAGTCAAACTATGAGAATTATGAGGATAATCATTATTTTAATTATGATGTCCGGATTGGCATACGCGGACGAAAAAGCCGAGAAGAGTGATTCGGACATCCGGCTGCGCAATATGGCCGAAGAGCTCGTAAATCTGAGAAGCAAGGTGGAGAGCCTTTCAACAAAGGTGGATATTGAGAAAGCGGAAATGCAGCAGCATTTGAAATCCCTGGTAATGCAAAAAAGAGACCTGGAAGCGAATATCAAGCGAACAGAAGTAAAACTGGCTGAATTGAATAAGAAAATTGATACCAATAAATCCGAGATCAGTGAAAAAGAACAACAGCGGGATAAATTAAAGGATGTGGTTCAAAAACAGATTGAATCGGTGGATACATATGTTGAGAAGAGCCTTCCGTTCAAACAGGACAAACGCAAGCGCGAAATAACCGAATTCAAAACAAAGCTTGAGACCGGGACAATGATGCCGGAAAAGGTTCTTGCGCGACTCTGGAGTATGCTCGAAGACGAGTTCCGGCTGACCCGCGACAGTGGGCTGTACAATCAGAACATCGTATTAAACGGAAAGGATTGTCTGGCAAAAGTTGCACGGCTCGGCATGGTGTTACTCTATTTCAAGACCATTGATGATAAAAAGGTCGGATGTGCTGTTAACAAAGACGGGAAATGGGAATATCGTATTATTAAGAAAGAGGAAGAGGCCAGGACGATAAGGTATTTGTTTGACTGTCTTGAAAAACACATTCATGAAGGCTATTTTAAACTTCTGAATCCGTACAGCTTCTAATTAGGGAATATACGAATGAAAAAGATAACCATACTGACAGTACTGATGATGACCGGATTGCTTCTGACAGCATCCATCCTGTCTGCTGATGATAAGAAAAAAATAGAGAATGAAGACGTAAAGACAGAAGAAGTTTCAGAAACCGCCCGGAAGGCTGCCGAAGAGGCGCGGCTCAGAGAGGAAGAAAAGAAGCGGGAGGAAGAGGGCCGGAAACGATTGATCCGTGCATATCGAAAAGAATTTGCTTTTCTTGAAAATGAACGCGAAGCATTGAAAAAACGGCTGGACGACCTGGGAAAACAACATACGTCCCGGGCAAATAAGCTGGAAGCGGAAATTGAGAAATATCAGAAAACGCTGCTTGCCAACCAGGATACGATCACGAATAAAGAGGAGGAACTGCTTTCACTTCAGAAAAAAAACGCGTCCATTGAAGAAGTGGCGGAAACTGCGCACGCAACCTTGTCACAGGCAGAGCTTACACTTGTAAAATACGATATAAAACTGCCGAAAACCGACACAGACAAAGAAAAAAGCAAAACGGACAACGCCGGAGATGATTACATATTTACGATGATTGAATTTATATTTGATAAAGGAATTCATGAACTGCGCGAGTTGGGTACGATTCGTTCAACAGAAGGGAATTTCTTTTTGAGCGATGGTTCCGTGACCCGGGGACAACTGGTTGCCATCGGTGATATCGGCCGGCTTGGTGTCAGTGGAGAAGCCAGCGGAAGTCTTGCCCCGGCCGGAAACGGGCAGCTGAAAATCTGGAATGAAAAGGATGCTGGAGAAGCCAAGGCACTGGCCAATGACCCGAAATATCCCATATTGCCTTTTTACCTGTACAAGTCTCTGGAAAAGGAGGTTCAGGTAGAAAAAGAAAAGACGGTAATGGAATTAATCGAAAGCGGTGGAAAAATCGCCTGGGTCATTGTCGGTCTTGGTTTTCTGGGACTATTTTTTCTGATTTTACGGGTTTTTATTCTGTGGTGGTCGGCGACAAATACCAACAGACTGGTCCGGAAGATTTCGGATCCGGTGAAAAAGAAGGAAACGGAAAAAGCGCTCAAGATGTGTCAGAAATCTCGGGGTTGTGTATCAAAGGTGCTGGAATCCACACTGCGTCATCTGGATGCGGACAATGCACAGCTCGAAGACGTGATTGCTGAAAGCATTCTCCATCAGGCACCGCGACTGGACCGGTTCGAACCGTCCATTCGGGTCTTTGCGGCCGTGGCTCCGCTGCTGGGGCTATTGGGAACAGTTACCGGTATGATTTCCACATTTGACGTTATTACGGTCTATGGTACAGGCGATCCCAAGCTGCTTTCCGGCGGCATTTCCGAAGCCCTGATTACGACACAGCTTGGTCTGACGGTAGCTATTCCGCTGTTGATTCTCGGAAGCCTGCTTTCCGGCTGGTCCGAAGGGATTAAGAACGGCATGGAACATGCTGCGCTTCGTGTAACGAATATGTCCAAGGGCTTTGCACCTCCGGAGTAATGCGAGCACGATATGATGACACAGATCGAAAAATTACTGGAAGAATTCTATTATTACATCGAAAGCGGTGGAGTGGTAATGTGGCCGCTGGTCGCCGGTATTTTTCTGTTGTGGTTTGCCCTGGGATACCGGATGTTCAGTCTGCAGAGAGGATCCAGCAGAAGCCTGAGAGATCTCGTTGATTTATACACGGAAAATAAAAAAAAACGAGCCAATGGCATTATTGATACAGCGGTTGCAAGGGGGGTTGACATCGCAAAGCAATCGCCCAAGTATATAAAACGGTTCCTTGACGATGATTTTAATCAGTTTACGCAATATATGAAAAAATACTCCACCCTGGCCCGTATTATTGTTCTGGTAGCCCCGCTCGGCGGACTGCTCGGAACGGTGAACGGAATGATTGAGATGTTTGATTCGCTGGGCAGCCAGACTTTTTATTCGCAGTCCGGTGGTATTGCCAGGGGGATTTCCGAAGCGCTTTTTACGACACAGTTGGGCCTGGTTATCGCAGTTCCGGGGATGATTGTTGAGCGGATACTTGACAAGCGACAGCAGAAACTGGAAGAAGAACTGGAACAGCTGAAAAAAATTCTTTGCGTCCAATACAAGGGAGCATAAATCCATGAGATATGTCAGCAGACAAACCAAACGCGATGAAGAACTGAATATCAGCCCGTTAATTGATATGGTATTTATTCTGCTGATATTTTTTGCTGTTTCTACAACCTTTGTCAAGGATATGCAGCTTGAGCTGGAGCGGCCGAGTGCAAAGAGTTCTCAGCGCGCTTCCACAAAAGCGGTTCGGGTGTATGTGGACAGGAGCGGCAGTGTTTATGTGGATGAACAGCCGGTAAAGGGCTGGATGCTCCAGAGCCGAATTCGGGACATGCTGAAAGTTTCTTCGTCAAAAAAAGTTCTGGTCGTAGCGGACAGCCTGATCCCGGCAAAAAAATTGATTGATGTTGTTGACCAGTGCAAACTCGGCGGCGCTTCCGAAGTTGGTGTTGCTACCGAAATGGAATGATTTTCAGGAGGAAAGTAAAATGACTATAAAGAATAAACTCAGCGCAACGATTTTCGGTTTTCTCTGCATTGTTGTTGCCACACCGGCCACCTTTGGACTGGTGATTATGATGAACAGCCTGACCACCAAGCTTGAAGAAGATGACAGCAAAGCAGAGGTTACCTTCACGATTGAGCATACCAAACCGAAAAAGAAGAAAGAAAGACCCAAAAAAATGGAGGTGAAAAAGAAGAGAACCGGGCAGTCGCAAAAACAGCGCGCAATTGCTCCTCTTCCCCAGCTGGGATCATCTGTCTCCGGGATACAGGTGGAAATGCCGGATTATGAAGGCATGAATATGACCACGGCTTCTGAATCCCTGATCGGTGAGGTGGACAATGTAGTGATGACCGAAGATACAGTTGATAACAAACCGGTAGCTTCTTTTACGCAACAGCCGGTCTATCCGTCACGTGCACGGTCAAAGAATATCAATGGAAATGTCATGCTGAATATTTTAATTGGAAAAGATGGTGCCGTGAAAAAGATCAAAGTTCTTGAGGTGGATCCTGAAGGATATAAATTCGAGCAGGCAGCTGTAAACGCAGTAAGAAACTGGCGTTTTCAGCCCGCAACATATAAAGGCAAGCCCGTAAAGGTGTGGGCAACGCTACCGCTGGGTTTTGAGCTCAGAAAATGATATATTGAAATACAATCGCATGAACTTTAATACATCGACACGAATATTCGTATTACTTATACTGGTTTTTCTTTTTCCTGTATGCATTGCCGGAGGGGAAAAAAATGAAAAAGAACCGGCAGAAGAAATTAATTATATAGAACTCGCTGCATTAATGGTTCGTGACGGTTTTTACGAAAAAGCCGAAGACGCATTAAATGAAGTGGATCTGAAACAGGAAGACCTTGACCTGGGCAGATATTATATTCTTCGGGGGCTTGTACATCTGCACAAATCCGAAAATGAAAAATCGGTTGAATCCTTTCACAACGCAATCCAGAACGGGCAGACGCAGCCAATTATTTATATTTATATTGCACAGGCGGAGTACAGACAAGATCATTTTCGGAAAACCCTTCAAGCACTCTGGAAATCCGGGGGTCAGCTGAAAAGTAATGCCGGTCTGTACCGCATGATGATTCAATGCCACTGGCGTTTGAATCAGAAAACAAGGGCCATTGGTGTTATTGAGGAAGCGGAAAAATTATATCCCAAAATGCGGGATTTTACCAAACAGAAAATTCTTTTTCTGGTAAATATGGGCTTGTATCGTGAGGCAGCGCAGATCAGCAAAAAATTCCTTGAGCGAACCGATAACAAGCCGCTTGATTATCTGATGATCGGAGAAGCCCTTCGCCGAAGCAAACAATATACATATGCGCTGAATATTCTTGAAATGTCCCGTCTGAAGTATCCGGATAATGACAAAATCATTTATTCTCTGGCGCATACATATATGGATACCGGTAAATTCAAGGCAGCGGCGGCGCTTTTCGAAGAGGCCTCCGCACGGAATCCAACATTTCTGCCGCAGGCGGTTGAATTATACAGAAAAGCAGGTAAGTACCACAGGGCCATGATGCTCAATGCTGAAATCAAGGATCAGAAGGTAAAAACCAAACAGCGGCTGGGCATTCTGCTGGAGCAGCAGCGGTACGATGGTGTTGTCTCGTTGATACATCGTCTTGAACGGCTGGGGTTGATGAAGGACCAGCGGGTTTGTTATGCGCTGGCATTCTCTCATTTCAAAATCGGTAAGTTTAACCAGGCGGTTAAACTGCTGAGTAGAATCAGTGACAAGGAAATGTTTGACAATGTTACGCGGCTGAGAAAGGCGATTGAAGTTTACAGAGATTCCGAATGGCAGATTCCCTGATAACAACATCTGTTATCAATCCACCTTACACATGACATTTATTTCGGAGGAGATGATGAAAATAGTGCTGAGTCTTTTATGCCTGATTATGGTTGTGTCCATGGGGGTATGTATTCCATGTATTGCACAGGAGGTCGAGACCGGTCAGGTGCGTACGTTTATTTTTTCACACAAGGGGCGCCCGATGAAAGGGGTGGCTGTTAAAATCGGGACCGAATGGAAGGTGACGAGCAGCAGCGGTAAAGTCCTTTTCGAGCTTTCTCCAGGACAATACAAGATTAAAATTAAACATGCCGGGCGTGAGGTGGCTGAAGAAAAAGCACGGGTAGTTAAAGACAATGTTACGGAAGTGATTGGTACTTTAAATAGTACCGGAAACCGGGCGGATGTGGAAATTGAAGAGCCGGAGACCGGTGCGGTTGATACGGGAACGAAAAAGAAAGATGTTCTTAAGGGTGTTTTGACGGGATCGGTGACCGATGCCAAGGAAAAGAAACCGGTACCCGAAGTATATATACTGGTTAAAGGTGTTCGTGGTGAGGCAAAGACGAACAGCAAGGGGCAATTCAATTTCGATCTTCCGTCCGGAACACATACAGTGTCGTTCATTTGTGAAGGATATGCCAAGAAAACAATGAAAGATGTTTCGGTCCCCCCCAAGGGCGAGAAATCTATTTCAATTGAACTGCAGCCGTCCACCATTCAATTTAAAAAATATACATTTACAGAATACACTATTGACGGGGGGACAGCAGTACTTATTGATGAAAAGCGGGATGCGGCGACGGTAACGGACATCATCGGCGCAGAGCAGATTTCAAAAACCGGTGACTCGGATGCAGCCTCCGCTTTGAAGCGGGCAACCGGATTGACTGTGGTCGGTGGAAAATACGTCTATGTCCGCGGTATGGGCGAACGGTATTCCTCATCTCTGCTCAACGGTGCCTCTTTACCGAGTCCGGAACCGGAAAAACGTGTCGTGCCCCTGGATATTTTTCCGGTGGATGTGATTGAGAGTCTTCAGATTCAGAAAGCATATACTGCGGACATGCCTGGTGAATTCGGCGGTGGTGCCGTGAATATTCGGACCAAGGAAGTTCCGGATGACTTTTTCTCACTTTCGCTGTCCGGCGCATTTGTAGAAGATACAACCTTCAGTGACGGATTGACGTATGACGGCGGTGGTCTGGACTGGATCGGTGCGGATGATGGAACCCGGTCACTGCCCGGTTCGGTGGCAGCAACATCGAATCCCATCATTGAACAGTCTATCCTGCTGGAGCCGGACCGGTATACTGCTGCGCAGCTTGAAGAATTTGGAGAGGATATGCCCAATCGATGGTCTCCCAAGGAAGAAAAATATTCTCCGAATTACGGTTTTTCGGCAACCGTTGGTGATGAAGTTCTTTTTAATGATAACCCTTTTCATTATATGGTAAGTATCATGTATGACCGGGGAGCGGAGACAATCGAACGTGAAATGAATTTTTACAGTCTTTCAGGAAACTCTCTCATTAAAACGCAGGATTACACCGACGTTTCGACTACAGAGGAAATCAAGACCTCGGGTTTGCTTGATTTGGGATATAAATTCAACGAGAGACATTCCCTGCGGCTGACCTCTCTGGTGGTCCGTACAACCAAAGATACTGCCAGACAGTACAGAGGATACTATGAATCTCTGGATGCAACGATCTTTGTCAATGAACTTAACTGGCAGGAGCAGATGCTGGTCAGTAACGGGTTGAGCGGTGAGCATATCCTTCCGTTCAGGGATATCGGACTGGATTGGCGATACACTTATTCATTCGCTGACCGGAAGGAGCCGGATCAGAGTGAGATCATGTACGCGTACGATGAAACCAGAGAACAGTGGTATCTGGAATCGCAATCCCAGCCCATGGAACGGATGTACAGTGAATTGAATGAGAATAATCATGATCTGGGAATGGATCTGACCTTTCCGTTCAGTGTGGCAACTGAACGCAAGGCAAGCGTTAAAACCGGTTTTGCATTCATGCGCCGGCACCGGGATTCCAACACAAGGCGGTTTCAGTTTGTTGGAATTACAAATCTGAATAATACGGATTTGTATCAACCTCCGGAAAACATATTTACTCCCACGTACATTGGTCCAACCGGCCTGGAACTTCGTGAGATCACAAAGGCAACAGACAGTTACGAGGCAAACCATAATTTATATGCCGGTTATGCTATGGTGGACTGGCCGGTACTGAGTACGCTGGACCTGAATATTGGAGCGCGGATTGAAAAGTCGGAAATGACGGTGGACACCTTTAATCTATTTAATCCGGATGATCCGATCTCCACAGAGCTGGATGACACGGATGTTCTACCCGGACTCAATGTAACCTGGAAGTTTTATAAAAATATGCAGATTCGCACCGGATACAGCCGGACATTGGCGCGTCCGAATTTTCTTGAATTATCGGAGACTGAGGTGGACCGCGTAGTTGGAGCCGGAATCATGATTGGTAATCCGGACTTGAAACGGACTATTATGGATAATTTTGATCTTCGGTGGGAATGGTATTTTACAGCAGATGAAAATGTTTCGGTTGCTTTCTTTTATAAGAACCTGTATGATCCGATTGAACTGATTATTGTCCCGGGTGCAAACCGGGTGGAAACCTTTCAGAATGTGGATTCCGCACGAAACCTTGGCTTTGAAATTGAATTCCGGAAGAATTTTGCGTTTATAACACAGACCTTGCGCGACCTGTATATTGCCGGAAATTTTACATATATTCAATCCAAGGTCAGCCTGGGAGATGATGTCGGAGCTACCACCGAGGATGAACGCCCGCTGTTCGGTCAGTCACCCTATGTGATTAACCTTTCGTTGAATTACGATAATCCGGAAACCAAAAAGACAGCTGCGATTGTCTACAACGTATTTGGTGAGCGGATTGTTGGTGTGGGTGCTGAAGGACTTCCGGATGAGAAGGAAAGACCGTTTCATCAGCTTGATTTTGTAGCCGGTACTGCCCTGGGCAAAGGGTGGACCATGAAGGCGAAAATAAAGAATATACTGGGCGAAGAGGTGGAAATTGTACAGGAAGGCAGAACGCGTGAAAAGTATGAAAAGCCCAGAGAATACAGTGTGAGTTTTTCCTGGAGTTTCTGAGCCGTATTTCCTGAGATGTAATCGGGTTTTTGTTTACAGACCGTTTTTAAAGATAAGCTTTTGAGTTATGAATCGAATTGATTTTGCTTGAAAGTTTATCTTTTTTTTTTATCATTTCAGTTTCACACAGGATTCAAGAAACAGCGCATTTGATATTCGTGGAGATTTGTCTTGGCATACAGAATCAGGAAGAACGAAAGAATACAGAAGGCATTGCACCGTATTGCACGGGAGCAGATTGACAAATCCGTTGACAGCATAACGGACAAAAGGTACTCTGATGGCCACAAGGTTCATGAAATCCGTAAGCACTGTAAACGCTTACGCGGTCTGTTGCACCTCTTTCGGTGCAGCCTTCCAAATGAAGTCTTTGAGCGCGAGACTGCTTCGATTCGTGCATCAGCCAGGCGGTTATCAGACCTGCGCGATGCCGATGTTATGCTGGAAACATGCCGATCCATTATTCAGCGACAGGAGACGGACAAGCGCAGTGACGATTTCAGCTGGATCGCTGATGCGTTTGACGAACGCAGGAGATCTGTTGAGGCGCATCAAGATTCTGTTTGTGAGATCTTTGGTGAGTACCGAACTGCCATCATAGAGATCCGAAAGCGGATCCCGTGCTGGCAGCTTCGAAGTGATGGATTCAGTGCCGTTCGGGGTGGGCTTGAAGAAACCTGTTCTCAGTGTGTATCCTGGATGAAAAAGGCGTATGATGAATATGCGGACGATGTTTTTCATGAATGGAGGAAATACGTTAAATACCATCGATATCACTGCAGAATTCTGGGATCTGTATGGTCTCCGATAATGAATGCGCGATTGAAGCAGACGGAGATGCTTTCCGAATACCTTGGAGATGATCATGACCTGGCAGTGATGCGTGAAATTATTCACCAGGAGAAGGCGGATCGATTTAGCCGAAAGGATAATACGGTTCATTTTATCGGTTTGCTCAATACCGCTGGCGAGGAGTTGAGATACAAGTCATACTTTCTTGGAGCCAGACTTTTTTCTGAGAAAGCGTTTCATTTTGGTCAGCGTATTGGTGGATACTGGGATTGCTGGAAAGCCCAGAAAAAAGACTATTCTCCCATTGGTACAGGAGCGTAACCTTCTCATGCCAGCCGTTCAACATCGGTTATTCATTATCAGCGGTCCGTCATGTGTTGGTAAAACTCCACTGGTTTCTGCACTCCAAAAGCTTTATCCTGATGTGATGGCTTCTTTTGTATCCGTTGTTCTGTATAATTCCAGAAAACCCAGACCGGGGGAAGAAGAAGGAAGGGATTATTACTTTCGCAGCGAGCGATGGATACGGACATTGGACACAAAGGAATCATTTGTTGTTCGGAAAGTACGCAATGACTGGCAGGCATTGGATCTGGATGAATTGCGGAAACGCCTTACCTGCAAAGATGTTTTGTATGAGGGGAATCCGGATTTTGCGCAGTTTCTCATGACCGATCCGAGGTTTGATGGTATACCGCGCAGCGGTGTCTTTATAACTCCATTTTCCAATGAAGAAATCCAATTCATTGACAGACAGCCGGATATAGACGTTGAAACGTTTCTGACAGGGGTAATGTATGAGAAACAGTTCCGGCGCTTCCAACGGCAGAACGGCCCACCTCAGCCTTCGGATATTGCTGATATGAAAGTTCGAGCGCAGTGTGCCTATTCTGAAATGAAGAGCGCTTCATTGTATGACTGTGTTATCGCGAATCATGACGGTGAAGACAGCAGTCACTGGGATGTCTCCGGGTATCCGATCGGTGAAGCCCGACAAACAATGCTTGCTGTTCTGGATTGGTTAAAGTGTGGCGCAGCGAAAGAAGCCAGGGGATATAAATGAGTCGAAATGTGAGGCGTTTCAATCTTGCCCACAATGTTGATGGTTTTATTGGATACCAACATGCGGTCTGGTGTTAATCGAATTTCCGTTTTCAGTGTCTGTTTTAGAAAAAGGATGTGGTGTGCTTCAAATGTTTGTCCTGCCAAGATTTATATAGAAATGGATGTTGAACGATGATTAGAGATTGAATGAATCCTTAATCAGAAATTAACTGCACATTTATTTTGTGCTAATAATTTGTCATATTATTTACAACTTATTGAAATTTATATAAATTAAATATTATTGCGTTAAAGCTTTTTATTAACCAAAACTTAACGTAAAATTAACACAATCTTAACACAGATTGTTATTATTTTCACCCAATTGAATGTTCACTTTTCTGAATTGTAAATGTGCTACGGATCAATATTAAGTGGAAAGGAGGCTGGACAGGAACATACGAATTGCAGGTGAATGTAAGAAGTTTGTGTTAAGATGTAGGAATGGTATATATTAATAATTAAGGAGATTTTGATGAATTTGCTTAAGTCTTTACTTGTTTGTTTTGCACTGATTGCAGGATTGAATGGTGCGGGTTACTCAGATGAGAGTGCCAAAGATAACAAAATCGTTATTGACGGATCAACGACAGTCGGTCCCATTGCCAAAGCATTTGCTGGCTATTACAAAAAACAGAATCCGGATGTCAAGATTAATATCAGTGAAACCGGAAGCGGTAATGGTGCCAAAAGCATGATTAACAATGCATGTAATATCGCTATCATGTCCCGGTTTATGAAAAAGAGTGAGTTCAAGACAGCTGTGGAAAAAGGCGTGATTCCAATGCCGCATGTTGTTGCCATGGACGGTATTGCAGTGGTTGTTCATCCGAGCAATCCGGTAAAACAGCTTACATTGAGTCAGCTCTGCGCAATATATTCCGGTAAGGTTACCAACTGGAAGGCGGTTGGTGGTCCGGACAAGAAGATCGTAATAATCAGCCGTGATACAAGCAGTGGAACGTACGAAGTGTTTCATAAACTTGTTCTTCAGGACAAAAAAATGAAAGACGTTGAATATGTTGCCAGCAACGGAGCTGCCCGGGCCAGAGTCAGCAAAACACCGGCAGCAATCGGATATGTGGGACTTGGTTTTCTTGAAGGCGTTAAGCCGATCAAGGTCAATGGTGTCGAACCGACAACAAGCAATATCGGGACCGGCCGTTACCCGCTGGCCCGCCCGCTCTTCATGTGGACCAATGGGTTCCCCAAGATTGGAAGCCATGTGTACAGTTTTATCATGCTGCACACGAGCAAGGTCGGAAAAAAGATTATTTCCGAACTCCATTTTGTCCCTGTTGGAGAATAACGGACATCGCTGATTGACTCAAAGATGAATGAATATGGTGCTTGATACAATAATCAGGCATCGTATTCAACCTTTTATTACATCGAGTGCAGATAAATGACAGATTAAAGAGTAACCAGGAGTACCATGCATAAAAAACAGAATGGTGCTGAAACCTTCAGTGCAAACACAGAGAATCGCAAGACCATCATGAACGAAAAGGATTCGTTCAAACTCAAAGTTTCCTCCTTTGTGTTGAAGTCCTTTCTTGCTTTGATCACCTGCGTTTCTGCTGTGGGAGTCATATCTATACTGTTTTCAATCGCTGCAGAAGCCATTCCTTTCTTTAGAGAATACGGTGTCAGTGTGCTTTTTGAAAATGATCAATGGCACCCGACTGATGCACCACCGCAGTTTCACGCACTTGGCATTTTTGTGGGAACCAGTATGATTGTTCTGGGATCATCGCTGTTTGCGGTTCCCACCGGAATTCTGGCAGCGATCTGCTTGAGTGATATTGTTCCGTTTAACGTCCGGCAGATTGTAAAACCCATTATCGAACTGCTGGCAGCGATACCTTCTGTTGTATTCGGATTTTTCGCCCTGATTGTTTTCGCTCCGATTCTGCAGAATTATGGTGGCCCGCTGATGGCTTATGGGTTGTGGTTTCTGTCTCTGCCCATTGCTGTAATTGTGTCACTTGTAATCAGTGATTTGAGCACATCCTTTATCCAGCATGAGTCCGTACACAAAACCGCACGAGTCATTGCGTTCATTCTGCTCTGCCTGTTGTCGCTCGGGTTGCTTTACCTGATTGGAAGACATGTCCACCAGATGGATATCAACAGCGGTGTTAATATCCTGAATGCATCCATAATTCTTGCCTTTATGATTCTTCCAACCGTTGTCAGTGTATGTGAAGATGCGTTAACTGCGGTTGGAAGAAACTTGCGTGAGGGAAGTTATGCCCTGGGGGCAACACGAGCGGAAACCATCGTAAAAGTGATTCTTCCAGCTGCCAAAGGAGGAATCATTGCTGCTGTAATACTTGGGGTTATGCGTGCTGTAGGCGAGACCATGGTCGTGTTGATGGCCGCGGGTAATGCCATTGAAGTTCCCACCCCCTGGTATAATATATTAGACAACGCCAGAACACTTACCGCAACCATAGCGATGGAGATGGCAGAAACACCGCATGGCGGTGTCCACTACAGTGCGTTGTTTGCATTGGGATTTGTACTCCTGATTATTACATTTGCGATGAACCTGATCAGTGAATGGGTGGTCCGGTTTTCAAGGGTAAAAAAATAGATGAGACTTTCTACGCGAAAACTATTGGATAAAGCATTTACATCCATCGGGATTTTCTCTCTGGTGTTAATGTCCCTTGTAGTGCTTGTTTTTCTTGTGCCTGTGTTTGTCAAAGGCAGCAATGCCTTTATCTTCAGAGAGACAATCGAAAGCCGTAAATTCTTTCTCAATTCTCCTTCATTTCGCCGGGGGGATAAAAAGGAAATAGAGAGCGAAATCCAGGACTGTGAAAAGGAGAGAGAACCCGTATATAAAATGATTGCCGCATATGAAGAAGAGTGCGGTTGGGAAACCGCCAAGGTCAAAAAGATCAAACAGCTTGTTCGAAAGATTCTCGGCCCACTTCCCGGTGACGAAGAGGTTGTAATGGAACGCAAGAAATACGGACAGACCCGATGGGATCGGACCCTGTTTTATCTCTATCGCCTGTTGTACAAGGTTGAATATGACTACTCGGTCCCAGGCGAGATGGGCGTTCCATTTAAGGTCGACCGGTCCAAAGACTATAAAGGGACTGCAGCAGAACCTCTGTTTGCGTATATGAAGGACCATGTCGATAAGATGATGAATCCCAAACTGAAATTTTACTGGCGATTTATAACGGATGAGGAGGTCGACTCTCATTTCTTCGGTGGGATTCGGGCATCCATACTTGGAACGTTTTACCTGATCATCGGTTCTATGCTGATTGCCGCACCCTTTGGTATTATTTCAGCCATTTATCTGACCATGTATGCCGGTGACAACTGGTTTGTCAGTATGATACGGATATGTATCAGTACGCTGGCCGGGGTCCCGAGCGTAGTCTTTGGTCTTTTTGGTTTGTCGGTATTTATTTACACGTTTCATATCTCCGAAGGGAAAAGCATTCTGGTCGGTTCAATTACCCTTTCACTTCTGCTTCTGCCCACAGTCATTCGGGCTTCGGAAGAAGCGCTTAGAGCGGTTCCAAAGACCTATGCGGAAGCGTCTATGGGCCTTGGAGCGACCAAGTGGTCAACCATTGTCAAGGTCGTACTCCCGGCAGCGCTGCCCGGTATTATCACCGGAATTATCATCAGCATGGGGCGAGCGGCAGGAGAAACAGCCCCGATTATGTTTACCGCTGCAGTGGCGATGGGCGATCCGATTACCCCGTCACAAGTTTTTACGGATCCGAGCCCGGTGCTTCCGTACAGCATTTATTCCATTGTCAGTGAACACCGCGCAATGGATGAGATTATGCATGTACCATATGGAATGGTTTTGACCCTTATTTCGCTTGTTATTGTGTTGAATTTTTCTGCGATCATTATACGGGCCAGAGTATCGAGAAAGTTGAGAGGATAATCATCATGACCGGAATTAAACTGGACAGTGGTCTGAATACGAATGACACAGATTTGCCCGAAAGCGAGCACTTGGAGACGCACGTTCGCTCAGATGACTTTTCCGTCTTTTACGGGGACAATGAAGCTGTGAAGAAGATTTGTGTTGATATCCCCAAGGGATACGTCACTGCAATCATTGGTCCGAGTGGATGCGGCAAGAGTACGTTTCTTCGTTCCATCAATCGTATGAACGAATTGATCCCCGGCTGCAAGACCGCTGGCAGTCTGTACTTCGATGATCAGGATATTACCGGAAAACGTGTGGATGTGGTAATGTTGCGCCGACGTGTTGGAATGGTCTTTCAGAATCCAAATCCCTTTCCAAAATCCATCTTTGATAACATTGCGTACGGTCCCCGGATTCATGGGATCAAGAATATGCGCAAGCTGGAAAATATAGTTGAAAAGAGCCTGAAAGGGGCTGCCCTCTTTGGGGAAGTCAAAGATCGTCTGAAGGACAATGCGCTGGGACTTTCCGGAGGTCAGCAACAGCGTTTATGTATTGCCCGGGCGCTGAGCGTGGAACCGGAAATCCTTTTGATGGATGAACCCTGTTCTGCACTGGATCCACGATCCACATCAAGTATCGAAGATTTGATTGAAGAATTGCGTGGTGACTATACGATCATAATTGTGACTCATAACATGCAGCAGGCGGCCCGTGTCTCGGATTTCACCGCGTTCATGTATGAAGGTGTCCTTGTTGAGTTTGGAAAAACAAAGCAGATATTTACCAATCCCGCTGAAAAGGAAACAGAGGATTATATTACCGGCCGCTTCGGATAAAACCTGTGCCAGTAGCGTGAACGTCTGCTTGTCGAATATATGAATTAAAACAGTATTTAGAGGGAATAAGTGAATGACTGCCAATCAACAGAAAAAATACAGAGAATTTATAGGAAAACTTCCTGTTCACCTTCGAAGAGAAATTGAAGCGGTCAAACGTCAGCTGCTTCGGTTAAGCGGAACGGTTGAGGAAAACTTGAAAAATGCTGTCGATTCTGTTAATACTCGAAATACCGAACTGGCACGTAAAGTTATTGAGACAGATCACAGTATTGATCTGGCTGAAGTTGAGGTGGAGGAGGAGTGCCTGAAGATATTAGCTCTTCACCAGCCCGTTGCTTTTGATTTGAGGTTTATTGTTGCTATTCTGAAGATTAACAGTGATCTGGAGCGTATTGGTGACCTTGCGGTCAATGTGGCAGAGCGATCCATATTTTTGAGTTCTCAACCGGAAGTTGAAGTTGGTTTCGACTTTCCGGAAATGGCTGAAAAAGCACGGATAATGCTTAAAGAGAGTCTGGATGCCTTTGTGAATCTGGACCGTGATAAAGCGTCTGCAATATTCGAACAGGATGACGATGTCGATGCCATATGTTCACGCATGTATGAACTTGTCAAAACGGAAACCGTAAAGCAGCCTGAGAATATCAACGCTATGATCCATTTGCTTTCCATCGCTCGTCATCTTGAGCGAATTGCTGATCATGCAGCCAATATTTCCAAAGACATCATATATATGATTGATGGTGAAATCATCCGCCATCGTACTGAGGAGTACAAACGTCACGAGGGTTCGGAGTGACAAGACTCGTGAATTTGTCAAGCCGGATTGTCTTCATGGCAGTCGGTATTGCAGGGGAGTGTGATGAAAAAGTCAGTTCCTGCTCCGCGTTTGCTTTTGACGTTGATTTCTCCACGGTGAAGCATGACAATGTGTTTGACAATGGAAAGCCCAAGCCCGGTTCCTCCCAGCTTTCTTGATCGGGCTTTGTTTGTGACATAAAAGCGTTCAAAAATTCTGGATTGCTGCTCCCTGGGTATACCAATTCCGGTATCATGAATACGAATCTGGACTGCATGTTCTGAAGGGGATGCCAGAAAAATGTCAATGGCTCCTTTTTCTGTGTATTTGATGGCATTGTCAATCAGATTGATAAACATCTGTTCGATCCGAAAGGCATCCGCAAAAATATGAAATGGTTTGTCCGCGTTTAAGCGAACGGACAGATCTCTGGCTTTGATCCGGGACTCAAATATTTTCATTATGTTTTGAATGAGGCTGTTCAGCTCTACGTCTTCGCGCTCAAGGGGTATTTTGTGATCTTCCAGCTCAGAGAGGGACAGCAGGTCATTGACAATGTTAATCAGACGGTCAGTGTTCTTTTCAATGATATTCAGATAGTGGGGAAGCTTGTCGTCCGGAGGAAACTCTTTGAGAGTTTCAATAAAGCCTTTAACCGAAGTCAGCGGAGTGCGCAGTTCATGCGAAACATTTGTGACAAAGTCTTTTTTGATTTTCTGCAGCTGCTTCAGTTCGGTAATGTCATGGAAGATGATGACAAGACCATTCTGAGATTCCAGGGGGGTTATGCTGCACAGGAAAATATGTCCGTTAATCTTGATTTCTTCCGTGAGTCCTGCAGACCCTTTTTCTGCTCGAGCAACAACGTCCAGAAACTCCGGATCACGCACAGCTTCCCAGTAATACATGTTATCATGGATTGGCTGCTGTGTGATGTTCTTGATCAAACTTTTATTGCTCAGGGTGATTCTGCCATCCTGATTGACAACTAAAAACCCTTCATTCAACGAAGATATAATGCTGTTCAATTCGTCTTTTTGAAAAGAAATCTGATTGAAGAGGCGTTTGATATGCGCCGCCATATCATTAAACCGGTCAGAAAGATATTTGAGCTCATCATTTGAGTCGCTGTTGACCTGTATGTCAAAGTTGCCGGCAGCAATCTCGCGGGATGCCTGCGCCACCTTTCGGATCGGCAGGGTTACGTTGCGGGAAATAAGGAACGCAGCAATCATTCCAATCAAGATAAGTACGGCCGTAATATTGACAATGTTGGTCTTCAATTCGTCCAGAAGTTTGTGTATATCCTTGACAAATAAGCTGGTGCGCACCACCCACGTGTAACCGTCGCAGGTAAAGGGGACAGCGACGTAAAGCATCTTTTCGCCGACCGTACTGCTGTGACGCATGGAGCGTCCGGTCTTACCGGTCATGGCAACCTGAATCTCCGGTCGGTTTGCATGGTTTTCCATCTGCGAAGGATTTTCCAGAGAGTCGCCGAAAACCTTACCATTGTGGTCGATGATGGTGATTCGGGTGAGGGCAATCCGCCCGGAGCGTTTCAGGACGAGATCCAGTTCATCGAACTGCTGCTGGAGAATGTATGGTCCGGAAAGATCTTTCAATTCAACAGCAGACCTTTCCAGGTCATGCGCAAGAGATTCAACGTAATAGTCTCGGATAATCCTGAAGGAGAAGATGGAAATAAGGACCGATAGAACGATGATTATCAATAGATAACTGAAAAAAATCTTTGAGAAAATGGTATGCTTCATTCTTCCAGTTTGTACCCAACACCTCGAACGTTTTTGATCAGGTTGCCCGGCTTGCCAAGCTTCTCACGAAGATTACGGATATGAACATCTACGGTTCGATCGACAACGATTTTCTCATGACCCCATAATTTGTCCAGAATTTTTTCCCTGGAAAAAACCCATCCCTTTCGCTCGGCCAGGATGTTCAGTATTCTGAATTCCGTGGAAGTCAACTGGACAGGCTTTCCTTTTACAAGGACTTCATACCGGTCAAGATCAATGACAAGGTCATCGCTGATGTCAATTCGATCTATTTCTTTAACCTGGGAATCGGAGATGCGGCGGAGAACGGCCCTGACACGCGCAATCAGTTCTTTGGGAGAAAACGGCTTTGTAATATAATCATCCGCTCCAAGCTCCAGGCCAATAATTTTATCTGTTTCTTCTCCCTTGGCGGTGAGCATGATAATCGGAATGTCTTTGTACGCATCGTTGCTTTTTAGTTGTTTGCAGACATCCAGACCGTCCATGTCCGGAAGCATCAGATCCAGCAAAATCAGATTCGGTTTTTTTTCAGAAAGAAAGCGAAGCAGCTTTTCCGCATTATTGAAGCCGCGGACTTTAAAACTGGCATTTTTGAGCTGTACGGACAAGAGTTCTACAATGTCCGGTTCATCATCCAGTACGGCTATCAGGCTGATGTGTTTGACAGGTTCTTTCGTGTTCATTTTATATATTCCTATGATTAATTAAAGAGATATTATATCTTTATGCTTTAAAAATAAAAGAGGAAATGCATTTTTATGAATCGCTGTGTTGCCGTTAGTGCATAAAATACATGGATTAATACCTGAATTTTGCACGAAAACAGACTTTTCACGTTTGCCGATTCAAATT
>CAZGEP010000054.1:0-26336 GCA_964524955.1 uncultured Planctomycetota bacterium
AACGGTTACGTTATTCTTGCGGCATGTTTTGACTTCTGAGAGTGGCGTCAATAAAAAAACATCATAAAAAAAAATATTTTTTTGAACTTTCTGAACCCTAAACCGTTTAATTTCTGGAAGAAATGCAGATAAAGGGTTTTTAACTGATCATAACTAATTTAATTGGAGGGAGTTAAGATGGTCGCCGAGAACCAGGGATTCGCTGAAGAAGAGGTTTATGAAGAGGGAATGGAGGATCAGCTGGGCGAAGATCCGCTAAAGGAAGAATTTGAATACCAGATCAAACAGGCTCCGATCTGGCTGATTTCCATAACATTCCACGCGTTGTTGTTGTTCATACTCAGCTGTATTATTTTCGCTATGCCGGAAAAGAAGCGTGCAGACATTGTTGTATCCACAGATATCACTACCGAAGAAGAAGAGCCTTTTGATCCCAAAAAAGAGCGCAAGCTGTTTAAGGATAAAACCGATGTTGTGGTCGATTCGGATATTGATGCTCCACCGGTGATCGTTGATGAAGATGTTCCGGTAGATGATCATTTTGAGACTGACAACAATATGGACATGAACTCCGCGCTTGGCGATGAAGATGCGATCAGCGACATTCCGCTTTCCGGCAAGGGAATTGTCGGTACCATTGGCGTGGGCGGTGGCGGCGGCGGTACATTCGGTAACCGAATGGGCGGCGGACGCAGGCGTTGCGTGATGCAGGGCGGTGGTTCCAGAGGATCCGAAAGCGCTGTAAACGCAGCGTTGCGCTGGCTGGCGCGCCATCAGGAACAGAGCGGGCAATGGGACTGTCAGAAATACGGCGGGAGTCAGAAGCCGGCACAGGGAGATCCAGCTGTTACCGGGATGGCTCTTCTGGCCTTTCTCGGTGCAGGACATACCGAATATGTGGGTAAGTTCCGTGACACTGTACGCCGTTCTGTCCAGTGGCTGGTCAAAAATCAGAAACCCAATGGACAGTGGGGTGAGCGGAATTATGAACACGGAATCTGCCTGATGGCTATGGCAGAAGCCGTGGGCATGGGCGGTTCCTCCGCAGCCAAGGAATCTGCGCTCAAGGGAATTGATTTCTGTCTGAGTCAGCAGAATCCTTCCGGATGCTGGAATTATCTTCGCAGTTCAAGCCGGGATGACATGTCGGTCACGGGCTGGAATATCATGGGACTGAAATCCTCTCTGGTTGCCGGTCTTCAGAAAGCCCGCATTAAAGATGCCTTCCGGAAATGCGGAACATTCTTTGACAATCAGAAGAATACGACAGGAGACAATGAGTCAGACAGTAAAGGCCTGGCCTGGTATACACCAAAGAGTAAACGCGGCGGTAACGGCCAGAAAGGGGATGCCTGCGTGGCCATTGGCATGCTCTGCCGTCAATTCATGGGATGGCGCCGGAGTGAACCCTGGCTGCAGGCAGCTTCGGACAACCAGATCGCCAAGATCCCGAACTGGGGCAACCGGAACGTGTACCGAATTTACTATGCCTGTCTGACGCTTTTTCAGATGGGTGGCAAGTGGTTCCAGGCATGGAACAAGCCGGTCCGGGATATGATTATCAATAATCAGAGAAAAGGGGATCCTTCGATCGATGGTTCCTGGGACTATGACAGCAAGTGGTGCAAGCACGGCGGACGGGTAATGTCCACAGCACTGCTCTGCCTGTCCCTCGAAGTCTACTACCGGTACGAGTCAGTATACAGTCACTAAGAAAAGCACTATTTCATATCCAAAAAAATGGCGGCTGTTTTCAGCCGCCATTTTTTTCCACATCTGCCAATTCCCTCCCCGCCCTTATAATTAATGTATTGACAAAGCAATGTTTAAGAGTACTATGTATATACAGCACTTGGAATACATGTAATAGGGGTAAACGGAAATGGATAAAATGAAGATCGTTCTTCTTGAAGATGATCATATCGACGCGGAGTTGATTGAAGAAGAACTTGTCTCCTCGTTTGATTTTCCTATTGAATTCTGTCGTGTACATAAAAGAGATGATTTTCTGGAAAAGATTGAAACCTTTACTCCGGATCTGATCCTCAGCGATTATCGAATGCCGCAATACAACGGTCTGGAAGCCATCCAGGATGTAAAAGATAATGGTCTGGATATTCCTATCATTATCGTAACCGGATCCTTGAGCGAAGAAACCGCTGCCGATTCCATTCGTTCCGGCGCCTGGGATTATGTGGTAAAAGAGCGGCTATTCCGACTGCCCAATTCAGTTAAAAACGTCCTTGAACTAAAAATCGAACGCGAGCGTCAGCGGGAAACCGAAGAGCAGCTGAAGGTGGCTCAGAAGATGGAAGCCGTTGGACTGCTGGCCAGCGGAATTGCGCACGATTTCAACAATTCCATCGGCGGGATTCTGGGGATTGCCTCGCTGCTCCGATCTGAGATTGACGACAGGCACGAATTCACTGAGCAGTTGGAACTGATTATCAAGGAATGCGAGCGTTCCTCCAGCTTGACACGACAACTTCTGAAGTTCAGCGGCCAGGACAAAGACAGTCTGTCCGTCATGAATGCAAACGATTGTATCAATGATGCAATACATATCTTAAAACACACATTAAGAAAGAATATTCAAATAGAGCAGAATCTGGAAGAAAATCTCTGGAATATAATGGGAAATTCTGTCCAGATACATCAGATGCTGTTGAATGTTGCTATCAATGCCAGAGATGCCATGCCGGAAGGCGGCACGTTGACATTCACAAGCAGCAATCTGGATATTACGCAGGACAAACTGGATGCGTATGAGTTGTGTGAACCAGGGGAATATATACACATCCAAATTTCAGACACGGGTACCGGAATGAGTCCTGAAGTCAGAGAAAAGATTCTGACACCCTTTTTTACGACCAAGGAACCTGGTCTTGGAACCGGTATCGGAATGGCCGTGGTCAGCAGTATTCTGAAAAGCCATAAGGGAGATCTTCGGATTGAAACAGAACTGGGCAAGGGAAGCGTCCTTCATTTTTATTTCAAGCGTACCATAGAGAGTATCAAAGATGTTTCTGACGAGTCGGTCCCGGAAACGGTTTCGATGGGCAGTGTATTGATCATTGACGACAATCCGGTGATTCGGAAGGTTTCAGAAAAGATTCTTGAAAAATACGGTTATGTATCCCTGTCAGCTAAGGATGGAACCGAAGGTGTGAAACAATACAAAAAACACCGCCCGGATATTGTAATCCTTGATCTGATCCTTCCGGGGATATCATCTCTGGAGGTGCTGAGGCAATTAAAAAAGATTGAACCGAATGTTAAAATACTCGTGTCCAGTGGATTGATCCAGGAAGGGGAGGCTGCGGACCTGCTTCAGGAAGGTGCGCTGGCTTTTATGCAAAAACCATTTGATGCTAAACGGCTTGCCGTCAATGTAGGCCGGTTTATCTAAACGCGTTCTTCATTATTTCCCAATACAGAAACGGCTGAAAATGTCGTTCAAAACATCCTCCGTGATATTCTTTCCGGTCAGGTCCGCCAGCAGGATAAGCGTGTTGTTGAGGATTGAATCCAAGATCTCCAGCGGTGTGTTTGGATTCGAAGCTGCGCTAAGAGCCGCATCCAGGGTTTCGGATGCGTTGTTCAGAAGTTCTGCGTTTCGGAGCTTCGTATCCAAAGGATTGAAACTGTTATCTGCAAGGAACAGAGAATTACAGATAGCGGATGTCAGTTGCGGGATCCCCTTTCCAGTAACAGCGCTGGTATGAAAGACGTTCCGTCCGGAAGGGATCTGGAATATTTTACGAAGCATCGGCTCGGAGAGAACCGTCTGTTTGTCCGATTTGTTTATGACATAAATCCGCTCTGGTCCAACGGGAATATTGTCCCAGAGCACAAGATTTTCAGAGTCCACGGCCGCAGTACCGTCAAACACGCAGAGGATCAAATCGGATATAGCGGAAAAAGCACTTGTTTTTGAAACAGCGCGGGTATCGATATCGTTTGAAACGCGTTTCAGCCCGGCGGTATCCAGCAGGTTAAACTCCAGGTCATCTACTGCGACTCGTTTCCGATTGACATCGCGGGTCGTTCCCGGCGCTTTATCGATAATCGCAGACTCAGAGCCTGAGATTCTGTTAAACAGACTGCTTTTACCAGCGTTTGCCGGACCGGCAAGAACAACATTCATTTCTTCCGAGCGGACCGGCGCGCTTCGGAGCAGATCAACCTGTCGGCAAATTGCCTGTTGAATATCTGAAAGAATCGCAACTATTTGTTCGCGGTCCACATCCTGGCTGGGTTCTTCAAAATCAATCGCCAGGGTGGTTGCTGCCTTGGTTGCCTTGAGCCTTTCATAGACATCTTCAAGAAAACCAGAAAAGCGGCTGCTTACAATGGACGTAGAGTACTTCAAATCCCTTACGGATTTTGCATGTATGATACGCATAACGGATTCTGCTTGACTTAAATTGATTCGGCCGTTAAGAAAAGCGCGCTTGGTAAATTCACCGGGACATGCCGGACGGGCGCCTTTTTCCACACACCGGGCCATCAACTCCTGAAGCAGAGATAATCGTCCTGGAGCGTGAATTTCGGCTACATCTTCCCGCGTATACGAGTAGGGTGCGCGCATGACGTATACGCGAACCGGAAGCGAAACCTCGTCGTCCCACTTAAAATACGTGTCTGCGGAAAAATAGGTCTTGCTGGAATTTTCGATGTCAGGCTGAATACAGGCAGATAATATGGCCAGGGCTTCCGGACCGCTGATTCGGACAATTCCCCGTACACTGTTTCCAAGGGGAGTGGATATCTGGACAATGGTTTCGGTTTCCATAAAATTCAGCGAATGAGATCAATGTTGGGTTGCTTTCTTTCTGCATTCCCGGTAAATCGACGCATAGGTTTGAGCGTCACGCACTACACAGCCCGTTTGACCGTCGTCCCGCATAATCTGTGTGCATTTGGAGCAGGCGATGCAGGTCTTTTCTGGAAAGATTCTGCCGTGTTCCATCAGATCGCAGGCAAAATCCGGATAGGCAAAAGCGAGTCTGCCCAGACCAATAATAGATGCCCATTTCTTTTCAAGTATGCCGGAAGCAACATACGGGAACAATTGTCTGAGCCAGGAATATCCGCCGCCGACTACCAATAAATCCGGGAAACGGAGCTGAACGTCACGGACAATATGGACGAAACGGCTGACACCGTAGAGCGGAGATTCATCCGGAATCGGCGCACCCGTGACCGGACGGTCATAGGGGCGACCGATATGGGGGTTTGAGTATGGATTGCCAATGGTAATGTTCAGGATGCGGATTCCCAATTGGTTTAATTCGTCAAAGAGTTTCAAGGGTTCCGTCAGATCCGGACAGCTGAAATCGTTTTTATCCGTACCCCATCCATAGGGATACGGGATTCCGTCAAATGCATTGATCCGGGTGCAAATCAGCATCTCCGGAAATCGAGCCCTGAGCTTGGTTACCGTTTCACGAATCATTCGCGTCCGGTTTTCGTAGGTTCCGCCGTAACGGCTGTTTTCCCGAGTGTGGGAGGCCAGCAGTTCGGAGATGATATACCGGTGACAGGACTTGATGTCTACACCGTCAAAACCAGCGTCTCTGGCCAGCGCGGCCGCGTCGGAAAAGCGTTCCTGGAGTTCGTCCAGATAGTTATCCGTCACCAGAGGAAATTCGGGCGGTAGATTGTGTCTGGGATCCAGGATTTCTGAATGGTGCGCAATAATTGGTGCCGGATTGCCGTCCGGACGGCTGTATCGACCGGAATGAGTAAGCTGCAGGATAAAAACGGGGCGAAAATCACGACCGTATTTTTCGGCAATGATAGATCGGCACATTTTTGTAAGCGTACGAAAGGTATTAACGTTTTGGGTATGTATCCAGAGCTGCCTGGGATTGGCGCGTCCCTCATGCATAACGGCGCACGCCTCAAACCAGATAATCCCGGCACCGCCTTCAGCTATACGTTGATACCGACGAACAGTCAACGGTCCCGGAGAACCGTCCGGAGTTCCATCACAGCCTTCCATCGGCTGAACCGCAAGGGCATTCGGCGCTGTGAACGGTCCCACGGATACGGGCGTAAACAGAATGTCCGTTGACTTGGATATCGGAATATCAATTTTGTGTTCCCGGATATACCCGGTGAATTCATCCAAAGTGGTAAATGAGAAACGGTTGTGCATGGATCGTCCTTTTCAGCCAAGTACTTCGGAGTCTGCCCAGACCTCCACAGAACTGCAGCTGCTGACCGCCATTCCGGCAATTGTGGATTCAGGATTGTTGATAAACCGATCCAGGATTCTTTTTTTGGAATGACCGGTTACAAGAAAGATGATCCGTTCAACGGTTTTAAGAAAGAGGGGGGTTGCGGTTACACGGTCTACCGCAGGTGAAACGGTTATGTCTCTGGACATGTCTTCGACCCGAAGCGGCATCATAAAACGGTCGTTTACAGAGAGAATGTTACGATCCAGGATAGATGCCGTGATGCCCTGTTCGGAAAGTCCCATAAACGCAAGACGAATGACACCACCGTTATCCAGGAAGTTCTGAATCTTCCGATTGTATGCTTCTGCGGATTCAATAAGACCGAGTTCAGTGGGAATACGGTAAATACGGTCTTCCGGAAAGTTGATTGCCCGAAGCATAGAGCCAGCGGCCCGGTAGTTACTGTCGCCCGAATATACGGGGACAACGCGCTCATCGCTAAAAAAAATATGAACGTTGTCCCGAACCGTCGGATTCATACGGACAATGCTGTCGTACATGGATATGGGCGTGTTTCCGCCGGTAAGGACAATTCCTTCGTTGACCGAAGGAGAGCTTATGAATAAATCCCCGCAAAGCTTTGCACCCTTTTCAGCAAGTTCGAAACCATCGCTGAATTGGAGAATTTCCATGGTTATTTCATTCTTTCAATAGATTTCTTAAGTTTTCGTAGTCCATAATACATGCGGGACCGAAGTGTACTCTGGCCCAGCCCGACAATTTCCGATATTTCATTGTAGCTGAAGTTATCGAAAAAGTAAAGAAAAATCACTTCGCGGTAAATCGCGGGAAGCTCCGCTACCGCCAGGCGGATTTGTTCTTTATGCTCCTTGTCTTCAATTCTTGAATGCGGTGTGTTTGCAGCATTCTCTGGTTTTTCAAAACGATTGTAATCAATCTTATCCAGGGAAACCTTCCCGGAGCCCTTCATGGTTTTTCGCATATAGCTTCTGCATAGATTCCGGGCCAGCGCAAACAGCCAGGTAGAAAACTTCTGTGGATATTTATAGGTTTCGGCGTATTTGAAAATTCTAAGAAAGACTTCCTGCGTTAGGTTTTCTGTCTGGCGGTAGTCATTTACTAGACCGTAAATATAGTTCATGATCCGTTTGCTGTAGCGTTCATAAAGCATCTCAAACGGCAACAGTTCACCTTTTTTGCACAGCAGCATTAAATCCTCGTCATTAAGGGATTCAAGATCCGCTCTGAGATCACTGCGAGTAACCGCTTTCTTTTTAACTGCGGTTTTCTTTTTTGTCTTTTTCTTTTTCTTTTTCTTTCTCATGGTAAAAATATCGAAGTGCCTCTTCGGGTGACGCAGCTTTTTTATCGCCAAAAACATGTGGGTGCCTGCGGATCATTTTTCGCCGGCTGCTTTCAATAACATCGTTCAGGCGGAAAAGATCCTTTTCTTCTGCCATATGAATCATAAATAACAGGTTGAACAGTGTGTCTCCGAGTTCTTCTTTCAGATTTTCTGAATTTCCGTTTTCAATCGCATTTTGAATTTCTTCGGCTTCGTTCAGGATGTTCTTCGGGTAGGTTTCAATGGTTTGCTCCAGGTCCCACGGACACCCTGTTTCTTTATCTCGAAGCGCACGAATGATTTCAAGCAGTCTTTCCAAGGGTACAACCTCCTTGAGGGTGTTTGCCATGAATGTTCCATGTCGAATGGTTGTATTTCCGAACAAGCAGGCGATTTGGTACATCCATTCCGGATGCAGCGATATCCTCTGCCTGAAAATTGTACTCAGCCATAAGTATCTCACGAAAACAGTGTATGTCAAGAGCGGAATTCTTTTCCGATACAGAGGTAAGAAATGCGTTATGCTTTCTTCCACGCCTGTAGTCAGGCACGCGGGTTGGGTATCGGAGATAGGTCTGGCACGAAGAAGCGAGCGGAGACAGGATCAGTGTACCGTGAACACAAAGAGCACGACCGCGTACTGCCAGGGAATTACCGGAGAATTTTCTGCCGTCGTTATCCGTCAGGTCCGATGAACCCTGAAAGCGGGACGGGACGTTTGCTTTCAACAGTACCGTTCGAACGATTTCCAGGCAGTATGAGAAATAATCTCGGATGGATGACAGGCGACGATGCTTTTTTAAATCAAGGATAAACGTATAATTCATAACCTCGGGTCCCTGGACAACCGCACCGCCACCGGAAAACCGGCGGATCACAGGGACGCGGTCCCGGTGGCATGCATGCATGAATACTTCATCTTCCACTGTCTGGGAACGGCCGATGACTACGGATCGACTGGATGTCTGCCACAGGCGGATCAGTTCGGCAAAACATCCACTCTTCATGGCTACCAGTGCGGTTTCATCCCAGGCAATGTTATCCTGAATGGTATCAAAGGAATGATGAACCAGGTACACGAATACTCTCCGGTTGCAGAGTTCATTGGCACATTTATGCCTTTTCCGTGCCGATATAGATTCCCTTAAGATTCATTTCAAGCGCTTCCGGATTCGGGGACGCCTTTAACGCGGTTTCTCTACTGATCAATTTCTGTTTAACCAGAGATACCAGCGATTGGTTGTAGGTCTGCATCCCGTCATCTTTGTTGTGCGACATCAGTTCACTCAATCGTTCGTCTTCGCCTTCTTCAATTGCTTTTCGGACCGGCGGCGTAGCCAGAAGAAGCTCCACTGCAGGAACACGCGGGTGCTCTTTGGTTGCCCCTTTGAGCAGTCTCTGGGAGATAATCGCTTTGAGATTAAATTTGAGCAGCTGGCGGATCTGGCTGTGTCGGTCCGGTGGAAACAGGTCAAGGATGCGTCCGATGGTCTGTGCCACTGTAGAGCTGTGAAGTGTCGTCAACACCAGGTGTCCGGTTTCCGAAGCGGTCAGGGCAAACTCAAAGGTTTCCACATCTCTCATCTCACCGACCAGGATGATATCCGGATCCTGACGGACAACATACCTGAGTGCAGTGTTAAAACTTTGCACATCGCCGCCGACTTCCCGCTGATTGACAAAGCTGAGATCATCCCGATGCAAATATTCAATCGGGTCTTCGATAGTGATGATGTGTGTCCTGCGGGTGTGGTTGATTACAGACAGGATTGAGGCAAGTGTGGTGGATTTTCCGCTGCCCGTGATTCCGGTGACAATGACTAACCCTTCGTTCATGACAGGGATTTTCTTGATACCAGGCGGCAGCAGGAGTTCGTCGATTGTGGGAATATTGAAATTCACACGCCGTGCCGCCATACTGAAAGTGCCCCGCTGCCTAAAGACATTTATACGAAAACGACCGACCCCGGAAAGACCAAGGGAAAAATCAATGTCTCCGACCTCTTCAAGCTTTTTAATCTGCTCCTTGGTCATGACCGAAAAAATAAGCTGTTTTACCTGGTCCAGTGTCAGGGGTTCCATCTCGCTTCGATGCACGGAGCCGGTAATGCGGTATATGGGAGGGGCACCGGTCTTGATGTGCAGGTCAGAGGCATTGTATTTCTCCATCATCTTGAGAAGCTTGGGGAGTTCACCCATTGTGTTCTGTTCAGGCATTGATTATGGTCTCCTTCAAAGGGCACAGGAACCGGTGGCAAAGTTTTTATATCGTGGCCGAGTTCCCAGGGGGTTACGGTCTTGAATTTCCTCCAGTTCTGGTATGGTTTCGGCAAGGCCGCCGAGATATTCTTCGATACGCCGTTTGAGCTCCCTGAATCGTGTGATATTGCCTGAAAGGCGGATCTGGATAACTTCCAGTCCCTGCGGTTTGTTCCGTCGCATCCAGTTTCTGCGAAACGACTCCATAAGATCATTCAACGCGGAAGCGGTTTCATCTGCATCGTGCATCAGACGGTTCAGGCAATTGCGATCGTTGGTTTTGTATGCGGCCACCAGGTTCAGCCGCAGACGCAGTTTCATGGCTGCGCACCGACAGAGCTGTGTTGCGTGAGCAATATCTCCAGAACCGGCAGGGACCTTCTGGCTGTCCAGATCATTCGCAATAGCCGTATATCCGTCGGCAGCCGCTTTCAGTTGCGTATCCGAGGCTGTGTTCATGTAGATGGCCTGAAGCGGGTCGTCCCAGAGAATCATTCCGGTCTTGAGATGGTCGTTCATTTCCGCAGCCCGAAAAATCGCGTCGTAGTCGCTGTCAAAGAGTGCATTGAATTTAGCACGAACCGCATCTTCATTCAGCTCCAATGAGTAACTTTTTTCCGAACAAAGGGTCAGTCCGGCAAGCGCAGAGTCAAAATCGCAATACGCGCCGTCATCTCCCCACAGAGTAAAAAAGAGTTCGTCGATACCTTTGGATCGGCAGGCGTCAATGCAGGGGAGTGCATTCCTGGCAGTCTGTGAGTGCCAGTACCAGGGGATCCCCCAGGTCCAGACACCGGACGCCATAACCGGAATGCGCCCGGAGAGTTCCAGGTGCCGATCCGTCATCTGCTCGTAGTGGGAGCTATCCTGCGCATAGTAATCCCAATAAACGAGTTCCACATTTTCCGGGATTTTATCCTTAACGCTCTGAGAAATTGTACAGTCCGTGTCATAGTAATTACCGCTGCTGCTGGCAATACGAAAGAACATATCCGACCAGATCATGGGCTTCATGCCGTGTTTTTCAGCAATGGCTACAACCCGGTTCAGGTGATCGCAGAAAATATCATTTTCTTCTCGATAACCGAATTTGTCGATATACATCCCACGTCCCAGATCCCAGGCTTCGTCCATTCCGATGTGTATCCGGGAGGTATTCAGAGCGGTTTTGATGGATACAATCATGCTTTCGATCATTTCGTATGTATCATCGCTGCCGGCAAGCAGTACCTGATCCGTGTCCTTGTATTTGCCGAATTCGTGCCAGCGCAGGGTCTGCTCCATATGACCAAGGGTCTGGATGCACCCGATAATTTCAATGCCCAGCATCGATGCATATCGATCGATCTCCTGTAGCTCTTCAATGGAATACCGGCCCCGCATGTATCCAAACTCGGGAATGTCTTTAATTTCATAGGTGTCTTCGGTATAGAGCATCACCATGTTGTAGCCGAGAAGTGCTAATCTTCGCAGCCATTTTTTCAGATGATCCGGACGCATTACTCCGTTGCGGGAGCAGTCCAGCATAATACCAAGGGTTTTGAAATCGTTCTTTTCTACGACAGGTTCCAGGCCGCTGAGAAGATTTCCAACGGCACGGGCTGCCTGCACCAGAGTGGCACAGCGAATTGAAACCTGGTCTTTGTTGACTGAGGTCTCCGCAGCCGTGCAAACCGGATCCATACAAATCAAAAGTTCCGTTCCCTGTTCATCAGGGGCAGATGTTAATGGATATTCCTCAGACAGTGCGTTGAGCATTGAATTGATTTCAGCAGGTGTGGTTTCCTGATTCCAGAAATACGTTGTTTTCACCGAAAGACCTTTCGAATGTAAGTGCATGTTTATCAGAAAATTAAACCAGATATTGCTTAAATATCAAGTAAATTCCGAGTAATAATTACGTCTGCCCCACACAAAGCTGTATGCGAAAAAACCGGTAAAGGGAATGAAAAAAACGGTCAGCACAGATGCTGCTGAAAAGGTAAAGCTGTAGAACAGCAATGCGCAGGATGCAGCCGTCAGTATAAGGGTTGTGTATCTGGCGGCTGTGGTGGAGAACTCCAGAAGCAGATACACCGGTATCATGAAAAACACAAAGACCCCACCGATCGTAAGCGCATAAAAGAAACCCGGACAGAATCGGGATGAAAAGGGCTGCTCTTCAAGAAAGGATCTGCTGATTACCGGAGTAAACCCGAGCCTGCTGAGCAGGTCCGCCTTGTCCAGACTCTGGGAAAACCAGTGGTCCACGACCAGGTATCCGAAAAACCATGAACAGAGAAAAATGACCAGGGCTGCAGCCAGACAGGAACAACCAACGCCCAGAAAGGACTGGATACAGTCCGCAAGATTTTTCCATGAACAGAGGCGGAAACAGTACCGCTCGCAATCGGGGATGGTTTTGGCTTCAGAATCGCATATAAAGTCGTTACACTGCTTGAGCCGTTCATTCAGGGCCTGCTTGTGTTTGGCCCGGGTCCAGGGCAGGCCGAACGTGGATCCTGTCACTTCAAGGCCGTCTTTCTCTGCAGTAATAAAACAGGGAATTGCGTTCAGATTTATACTCAGAGGATCCGCATAATACCGGTGAAACGGAAATCGGGCAATCGCGTTGTGGCTTTGAGTATCAATGGGTTGATTACGGATGTAGCTTGCCTTCATCTTTATCCTTACCAATGTGATGTGCGAATGCACGCTGTATTTTTCGGTTCGCCTGTTATTATATTTTTAAATTAAAAAACCGGATGTCAAGTAAATTTCATCTTGAATTCCTGTGGATTGTCGCCATAATGAATTTTTTATTACTTGCCATGTAATTCGTTACGATTTTGAGATGAATTGATTATGAACCACGACCAACATTTGTTAAAGACAAAAGATGTGATCGAACGAAGCGGTATCACGCGTCAGATGTTCTACAATTATCTGAACGCCGGATTGATTCAGCCGGCATCTGTTTCGGAATCCAGGCACAGGCTTTTTGACGAATCGGTATTGAAATGCATACACGCAATTACCATTTTAAAGGAAAAGGGATACACGCTTCGCGAAATCAAGACCACATTCAGAAAACTCGAAGAATATCCCAAAGAATCTGGTAATGAAAAAAATAACTCGAAATAACATCGGAAAGGTGTTTCACGAATTTACCTGCTTCAAGCGTTCCGGGAAAATACGCAAACCGGAGATCGAATGTCCGCCGCTTTATAAGGATTACACGGACAAACGACAGTTTGAACTGCCGTACCCGGACACATCCAAAGGCCCTCGGATATGGGACGCGATCTTGATGCGCCGTTCCAGAAGAGACTTTGCGCAGACACCGATTAATCAGCGACAGCTGTCGCTTCTTCTCTGGGCTGCGCAGGGTAAAACCGGCACCGGACCGGATAATCGTGAATTGCGTGCTGCTCCTTCAGCCGGTGCACGGTATCCGATTGAGACTTATGTGGCGATTAACCGTGTTGAGAAGATGTTCACTGGGGTGTATCATTATAATTTGCGGGGGCATTCGCTCAGTATTCTGTACAGCAAAGACGTCATCGCTGACCTGGTAAACATCTCCATCGAACAGGAGTTCGTATACAATGCCGCAGCCGTGTTTATCTGGACCGCGGTGGTTGACCGCTGCCGGTCCAAGTACGGTGAACGAGCGTATCGATATATGTATCTGGATGCCGGCCACATCGCGCAGAATCTGGTGCTGGCCGCCCAAGCCCTGGGGCTTTTCTCATGTCCCATTGGTGCGCTTTACGATGACGAAGCCGATGCATTTGTCAACGCGGATGGAGATAACGAAGTGGTTGTTTACATGGCGGCGGTTGGCAATCCTGCAGAAACCAGGACTCCTGGAAACAGTGATGCTGATTAACATACTCTTCTTTGCGGTTCTTCTGGGCGCAGCGGAGTTGCTCCTGCTCTACAAGATGGCGCAGACGATTTCCTTTATTCCTACCCTGCTGATCTGTAGTTTTACCGCAGCTCTCGGAACATATCTTGCACGTAAAAAAGGAGTGGTAATCCTGACACGCATCCGTGAAGAACTCCATGCCGGCATGGTTCCCGGGGACAGCATTATTGAAGGAATTGTCGTACTCTTTGCCGGGTTTATGCTCCTCTTTCCAGGGGTGCTGACCGATGCAGCCGGTTTCCTGCTGCTGATTCCAGGAAACCGGCGCCTGCTCAGAGATGTATTGAAAAAGCGATTCCAGGGACAGGTCCATCACAGACAGCTGTAATTGGATACAGACACAATCTAATAATCCAGATATTTTTTGGTCGGGATAATTGAGGGCAGTGGTATGCGCTTGAGCGCTGCGTAGAAAAAAGGCGCAATGGCGGCAGAGAGCAGACTGGTCCTGATCGCGATGGAAAAAGCCATCCCCGGAGACGCCAGCCCCGTTTCAGCCAGAGTCGTGATGTACGTCACCATGCCGATGATAACCAGATTCAGAAGAAAATGCGTGATCGGATGTTCACGGAATATATTGTCTCTGCACTTTAGAATAATGTAACCGCACCAGACAAAAAGCACAGTGTTGATTCCAAAGAACGTACCGAACGCAATGTCCTTGAGCACACCGCAGATCCATGACGCTTCCATGGCTCGACGTCGGTAACCAAACAGGGCTACATAGATTGAGAAGAGAAGGATTACGTCCGGGTAGACGCCAAAGACATGTAAATGTCTGGATGCGCCTACGCTGAGGTTGATTAGGAATATGTTGATAACAATAAGCAAAAACCAGAACATGAGAACGCCTTAAAAGGAGATTCTCCCAAAGTATTTTAGAGTGACCCGCAATATTCTATTGAATAATCCCAGCAGCTATGATACAATATAGTTCAAATTTGATTCATGTCAACGGGATTTACAATTGAACAGGAGAAATTAATTGGCGGAACGAATTTCCGAAATTAAACGAAAGACGGCGGAAACAGACATTTCCCTTTCATTGAAACTTGATCTCAGCGAAGAGCCGCGTGTTGAAACCGGCATTGGTTTTTTAAATCATATGCTGATTCTTTTTGGCAAACACTCCGGTTTTTCCCTTGCCGTACACGCAGCGGGTGATACGGCTGTTGATTTTCACCATACGGTTGAAGATGTTGGTATCTGCATGGGGGAGGCATTAAAGGAAGCGCTTGGAGATAAATCAGGGATCAGGCGATTTGCATCCCTTGATGTCCCCATGGATGAGGTGTTGGCCCAGGTGGCTGTGGACCTTTCCGGCAGGCCGTTTCTCGTGTTCCGTGTACCGCAGCTGCAGGAAAAGGTTGGAAAGTTCGATGTCAGCCTGATTGAAGAGTTTATGAGGGCATTTGCCAATACTGCAGGCATCAACCTTCACATCAATGTTCCCTATGGCAGAAATGCACATCATGTCTGTGAAGCCATTTTCAAGGCGCTGGCACAAACCCTTTTATTCGCAACAACTGTCGTAAACAGCAAGGGGGGGATTCCGTCGACCAAAGGCGTTCTTTGAGCGAAACCTTTTCTTCATGATGAGATGAAATTCCAACGGCGCGTATCACGCGTGTTTAAACATGGGGGAGTTTTAACTTGATTTTTGGGTGGATGCTTTTTATAATGAAATACATAACGTCAGATGTTTATGAAAATTACGAACTTTTTTGCGAAAGGGCAACCGGGTGAAAATTTACACTTTTCTAATAGCGGTCCTTTTTATTACCTTTTCACTTTGTACCGCTCAGCAGGTAAAGAAACGGGAGTTCGACGAAACCAAGATATTCTATACACTTCAAATGAATATCACCGATGAACCGCAGCATATTCTGTTGGAAGAACCCGGGACCATTCCCAAAAAATATTTTTACTTTACCTATACGTTGACAAACAATGACGGATTGATCGTTCCTCCGTCCCGGATCAAGGCCGATGAAATTCTATCCCAAGATGTCCATGATATTAAAGGGGTCCGCATCTTCAAAAAGGGACGCAAAGTAACGGTCGAAGACTTGAGGGTTCTTCGCCGCGCTGCGCACAAGCCCATTATCGAAAACAATAAGAGAAAACCGCCGGCCTTCTTTAAGATCGGCGATACCCTTCCTGAGGATGTCAAGGATTTCGAAGACCATGTCATACTGGCCAAAGGGACGGTCCTGGATGCACGAACGCGCTCCATACTGCTGCGCACACCGCTTCGCCCGATATATGTGCAGCGGACTATTTATCCCAGCCTGGACATTTCCATTTTTTACAACTTCAGCGAAACCATGGAGTGTCTGCATGGCTGCGACGAAACCTTTGACATTACCAATGCCTATCCGGGAACTCAGTTTAACTGCAATATGTCTGATGAAGACCTGATGAAGTTTGGTATCAAGCGGATCACCAAGGATTCCATCTTTGACGAAGAGGAAGGGGTCTGGGGGTGTGGACGGAATTTGTTTGTCTCCGGACTGGAATACCCAGCCATTGTCAACAAAACCGTGGAAGAAAAAATCTGGAAAAACAAAGACAAGGTCTGCCATCACTGCCATACAAAATTCAATGTATTGGAGATCAAACGATACAAGAATACACAGGTGAAGTGTCCCTTGTGTAGCAAAATGTTTTACGAGGATCTTGGAATTCATAAACCTGATAAGTCGCTTGTATGCCCAGAGTGTGAGAAGGATTTCAAGATCGCGGATATTAAGGAATCCATTCGCTATCAAATTGAATGTCCGGCATGCGGTCAATGGCTGAAGAAAGACTTCAATTATGTTGAAATTTCCTACCCGACTGATCGCAAGAAAAAAGAAATGGGAATACCATACGGTAAGACCGTTCGTGGTGTTGCGGTGTTCAAGGGGTTGCGAAATACCATGAATCGGTTTACCATTCTTGTTTCCGGTTTGACCAACCGGTATTATGTTGTCAAGGATAAGATGATGCTCCCGATATCTGCCAAGCGTATTCGACTTGCGAATCCCCACGACATTAAAATCAAGGTTTTGCAGTTCTTTTACAAAAAAACGGGTGACGAATTCATGCCGGACATGGATTTTCTCGAATACAAAGGCCGTCACTGGTTGTACAAAAGTCTTCCGGTCAAAACCAACCGTGCCAGAAATCAGCTGAGCAAAGCCAAAGATAAATGATTGTAATTATCGACAACTACGATTCCTTTACGTACAATCTGGTTCAGCTTGTTGGGGAAATCGGAGGAGATATCCAGGCCTTTCGAAATGACAGTATCAGCGTGGAAGATGTTCTGGAGATGAATCCTTCGCATATTATCATTTCTCCCGGCCCCGGAACCCCTGAAGACGGGGGCATATCTTGCGAACTCATTCAAAAGGCTTATACGAAAACCCCGATCCTCGGCGTCTGTCTTGGACACCAGTGCATTGCGCACGCATTTTCCGGCAAGGTCGTTCGAGCTGGACGGTTGATGCATGGAAAGACATCCATGATTACGCACGACGGAAAGAAAATATTTCGTAACGTCCCCGATCCATTTGAAGCGACTCGGTATCATTCGTTGATTGTTTCAGAAAAAATACTTCCGCGCAATTTTACGATTACCGCGCGAACCGTAGATAAAAATGAACTAATGGGAATTCGTCACAAGAAATATCCTGTGGAGGGGGTTCAATTTCATCCGGAATCATTCCTCACGGAGTCTGGTAAAACCTTGATGAAGAACTTCCTCGGGATCTGAATCCTGATCCCCGGCATTCTCACGCTGTCTCCCGGACAGCAAGATGTGAAAAAATGACAGACACATTTTTGAAAATACTCCAATTATCAAATCAGCTATGGAAACCAGCGATAGAAATTTTAATCATTGCGCTGATTATCTATTTCATAATCCATTTTCTCCAGGGAACGCGCGGGGCCAGTGTACTCAAAGGTTTGACCTTCTTTATTGTAATACTTCTGATGATGATTTTTGTCGTTGCCTGG
The DNA here is from genome assembly GCA_964524955.1 of uncultured Planctomycetota bacterium. GTDB lineage: Bacteria > Planctomycetota > CAZGEP01 > CAZGEP01 > CAZGEP01 > CAZGEP01. Next base: position 17,729 of record CAZGEP010000054.1, read on the forward strand.
AGTCTGGAGCTTCACTCGATTATATGGATTCTAAGAAATATGCTTCCGGTCGGACTTCTGGCGATCTTTATCATCTTTCAGCCGGAAATCCGCAGAGGATTGATCAAACTTGGGCAAAATCCCCTCTTTGCCGGGTTCTACAGCTCCCAGGGAGAGATTCTTGATGAGCTGGTTAAAAGTGTTGTTTTTCTCTCCAATAAAAAGATCGGTGCTCTGATTGCTATTGAGCGGGAAACGCCGTTGAAAAGTTATATTGAAGCCGGTGTACAGCTGGAGGCTCAGATCAGTCGTGAAATGCTGACAACAATTTTTTATCCTGGAACATCGCTGCACGACGGGGCTGTAATTATCAAAGATCGACGTATCTCCGCCGCAGGATGTCTCTTTCCGCTCACAGATGACCCGGAGCTGAGCAAAGAACTGGGCACAAGACATCGAGCCGGTATCGGCATTACCGAAGAAGGTGATACCATCACCGTGATTGTTTCCGAAGAAACAGGAACCATTTCCGTTGGCGTGCGCGGAAAGCTGACGCGTGGTCTGAACAAGTTCAACCTGAAGAAGATGCTGGAAGATCTCTGCAGCCGTGAACTGGATATCCAGGAACATTTAAAAGCGGAATAGGAAAAACCATTGCTGGACAACACAAAGAAAATCATAAGCGATAATTTCGGTGTAAAAGCCGGGTCTATTATCCTCGCGTTTTTTATTTGGCTGTATGCGCATTCTCAGTGTACGGAAAAGATCTCAGATATTACAGTGCCGATTACGGTAAAGCCACCATCCAATGACATTGTCGTCAGCGAGCAGAACCTTAAAAACCTTACCGTTGATTTTGTGGGTCCGCTCACAGCAATCCGGAAGTTGATTCCTGAAAATGTCCATGCTGTAATTCCAATTCATTCCGAGCAGATTCCAACGGATTTTGCTGAAAAGAAAGAAGCACGATTGAAAATTGAACCGTCCGTCGCTGATTTTAATATCCACGGGAATGTAAATGTGAACATATCCCCTGAATTCTTTTATATAAAGATCGCGGTTCGGGAAAAGAAGTATGTCAAAGTAAAACCGGTTGTACAGGGAAAACCCGCCGATGGTTTTTTTGTGGAAAGCGTTTTCACCGAGCCCAGTGAAGTCCTGGTGACCGGTCCCTCTCCTTCGCTGGGAACCCTGAGCGACATTCCGACATTTCCGGTGAACGTATCCGGGCGAAAGGGATTTCTCAACCAGAAAATGAAAGTGGATGATCGAACAACGCCAAGCGGTGTGTCGTGCCGAGAGATCGTGACCGTATATATTACGTTAAAACGTCGTAACGTGAGGAAACGTCTGAACAATGTTCCGCTTCGACTGTTGACACTTCCCGGTGAAGATCGTGTTTTTAAATTAAACCGCAATACGGTGGATATTACCGTAGAAGTACCTGAAAACCTGAAAGACAAGATTACGCTTGAACAGTTTTCCGGTACAGTAAATGTAATCAATTTCACTGAAACGGGAGTATACGACAATGCTCCGGTTCGAATACAAATGCCGGACAACGTAACACTGATCGGTGATGTGCCTGCCGTAACCGTGACCGTGAAAAAGACACGCCTCCAAACCGAGTCCCAAAAGACCAATTCAAAGACAACGGAGAATACAAAAAAATGATACACCTTGGAGTAAATATTGATCATGTTGCGACCATCCGTGAAGCACGAAAAACCAATGAACCGGATCCGGCATGGGCCGCGTCTGAATCCATACTGGGCGGTGCGGATTCCATAACCATACATCTTCGCGAAGACCGAAGACACATTCAGGACAGAGACCTGTATGTTCTGCGCAAAACCGTTCCGGTAAAACTGAACCTGGAGATGGCGCTTTCCGAAGAAATAATTAAAATCGCACTTGACGCAGGCCCTGAACAGGTTACGATTGTGCCGGAGAAAAGAGAGGAAGTCACCACAGAAGGCGGGCTTGATGTTCCTGGAAATCGGGACCTTATACGTAAGACAGCCAAACGCTTTAACAACGCCGGTATATGTGTGAGTCTCTTTGTAGATCCGGAGCCGGATATTATCCGAGCGTGTAAGGACTGCAATGTTCCTTGTATCGAACTTCATACCGGAGCGTATGCCAATGCGGAAGGAGATCAACGAGATAATGAGTCGCGGAAGCTGATTCAGGCTGCTGAACAGGCTGTTTTGAACAATATCCGTGTCAATGCAGGGCACGGATTGACGTATCAAAATATAATTCCGGTACTGGATATCCCGGGACTGGATGAGCTGAATATCGGTCATTCGATAATTTCAAGATCTGTTTTTACAGGTATCCGGCAAGCAGTAACTGACATGAAAAAACTTATTTGCCGAACACCATAAGGAATTTTAAGGAGCAGAGAATGTTTGAAGGTTCGTATGTTGCGATTGTAACACCTTTTGCGAACGGAAGAGTTGACGAAGATTCGTTCAGAAAACTGATCGAATTTCAGATTGAAAACAAAACCGATGGGATCGTCGTGGCCGGATGTACCGGTGAAGCTGCAACCCTGAGCCACGATGAGCAGAAAAAGTTGATTGAATTTTGTGTGAAATGCGTAAACAAACGAGTCAAGGTTGTTGCTGGAACCGGTTCCAACAATACATCCGAAGCCGTTGCGTTGACTCGTTTTGCCAGCGAAGCAGGGGCGGATGGAGCCCTTCTGATTACCCCGTATTACAATAAACCGACTCCGGAAGGATTGATGCATCACTACAGCGTCGTGGCCGAAGCCGCTAAGATCCCGATAATCCTTTATAATGTTCCCGGACGTACAGGGACCAATATGAACACTTCAACGGTGTCCATGTTAAGTAAAATCAAAAATGTGGTCGGCCTTAAAGAAGCTGGAGTGGATATGGATCAGGTATCCGGAATTCTGTCCGAGACCGACATTACACTGCTGTCCGGGAATGATTCTCTGATCCTCCCGATCATGGCGCTGGGCGGCAAAGGTGTAATTTCTGTTGTGGCAAATATTGTACCGAATAAAGTCAGCCAAATGGTTTCGCTGGCCCTTAATGGGGATTTTGAAAAAGCCCGGGCGATTCATTATGAGCTGCTTCCACTTGCCAACGCCATGTTTTATGAAACCAATCCCATGTGTGTCAAAAAGGCTCTCGAAATTATGGGGATGTGCAGTGGTGAACTTCGGGCGCCACTCGTTCCAGTTAATAAAGAAACTGCAACAACTATTGAAAGCGTGATGGAACTTTCAGGACTGCTGTAGAATGGATTTGATGAAATTACTTAATCGTGCAAGACGAAAAAAAAACTTTTATATTGGTACGATTCTTGGGGTGGATTTTCACTGCAGCATTTTATTTCCTGTAGTGGCGGGGATTATTTTTATTCTTACCGGCTGGTACGGTCTGGTACTGACATGGGTATGGTTTATCAGCATCCTTCTTCATGAAACAGCACATTTGTATTTTGCACAACACCTTTCTGCTTCGGCCGGAGGGATTACGATTACACCCTTGGGGGGATTTCGCAATTGCAAAGACGTCTACCAGGAAACCGGAACATTTCCAGCGTTGTATTTTATTTCAGGACCTCTGGTCTCGCTGTTGACAGCATATGCATTATATACTGCTGCCGGTGCGAACGCGCCTGGAATTATTTCTGACCTTAGTTTTGACCTCTTTGTTTTTAATCTGATATACGGTACCGCAACGATTCTTCCTGCGTTCCCTATGGATGGCGGATACGCCATGCGTGCACTGGCCGCAAAACATAGAGACTTTTTCACTGCCTCTTTTCTGATCATGAAAATTGGTGAATTTATTTCTGTTATTATCGGCGCCTACGCAGTTATCTGTGCAACGCTGAGTATATACGGTTTAATGGATGTCGGTGTCTTCGGTATTCTCTTTTTTGTATTTATGTTTTCCGGTGCCGTGTATACATATTTCTACGGATATCTTGAGCTGACCCAGGTATCGAATACGGTTTTTCATCAGCAACAGGGGGATCTGATGCCGGATTTTGATCCCCCGACTTCGGACAGTTCAATGGAAAATCTGGACCGTGAGATTGACCGTCTGCTTGAGGAGGGGGAAAACATTCTTGCCGGCGTGAATCCAGAGACTGAAGCATCAAATTCCGATGCACTGCATCCGTCGGCAGACAGTGATTATCTTAAAAGTCGAGTAGATCGTGTCTTAAAGAAGATCACTACCTGCGGATACGAAGCACTGACCGACAAAGAAAAAGATATTCTGCGAAGAGCCAGTGAGAGCTACAGGAAGCGAAAATAAAATGCCGAATATAGATAATAATGATACGGTTGAGATTTCGCGGGAAAAACCAAGCGATACCCAGCTGAGTGAAGAACAGAGTCGAACTGCGGAAAAGCTTAAGCATGAAGATTTTATCGGAAAGGAACTGATCGGTTCCTATCTGGGCAGGTACCGAATTGATAGCGTGATTGGAATGGGGGCTATGGGAGCGGTCTTTCTGGGAACAGAACGCTTTCTGAATCGTAAGGTAGCGATTAAACTTGTCTCTCCTCACCGGCTTAATGATGCAAAGACCAAGCTGAATTTCAAAAAAGAAGCACGCACCCTTGCCATGCTCAATCACCCGAATATCACCAGTATTTACATGTTCGATGAAATCGGAGAAATCTCTTATTTCGTTCTTGAATTCATCAAGGGAAAATCCCTGGCTGATGAAATCAAAGAACGAAAACGGATTCCCATGCAGGAGTCAGTTCGAATTATCAAAGAAATATGCGAAGCGCTCAGCCATGCGCATAAGCTCGGTATTATTCATCGAGATATTAAACCCAAGAATGTTCTGCTTGACCTGGCAAAGACTGTCAAAGTAACCGATTTTGGAATGGCCATTGAGCGAAAGCATCTCAGCGCTGAAGAAACAACTGGTATTATTACAGGAACGCCCAATTACATGTCCCCCGAACAGGTTCGCGGCCAGTCGATTCTGCCTGCATCGGACATTTATTCCCTTGGTATACTTTTCTTTGAAATGCTTACCGGCAAACTGCCGCACCAGGGAAAAGATGTAAAAGATATCCTTCAAAAACACCTGAAAAACGATATACCGGACATCACAAAGATTCTGCCGAATATTCCCGTCAAAATAAACACGATTATTCAGAAGATGACCGCGAAAAAGATTGAAGACAGGTACAGCTCAATCAGCGATGTTGCCAATGATCTTGCGGTATTTCTTGAAAGCAAACCCGTAAATATTCAGAGTGAAGAAAAGAAATTTGAATTGGAGAAAGAAACCTTCATCTCTGATTATGACGGGTATGAGATCCGTCAGCTGAAAGTCATTGGTTATCTGGATATGAATAAAGTCGATGCGGTGAAGAATCAGCTTAAAGCCTTTCTCCACGAAGGAAGTTATCGGATCATCCTTGATTTTGAAGAGCTGACATATATCTGCAGCTCCGGAATGAGTATCTTTCTTGAGTTTATCGACGACATCCGTGAAAGCGGTGGAGAAATGATCTTTATCAACCTTGCCAAACGGGTCTTTCGGGTGTTTTCCATGCTTGGTCTAAACCATATTTATAATTTCCAGTCAACGCTGGATAGTGCACTCAAGGAATTCGCCAAACTGGGGCCGACGAGTGATAAAAAGGAGTCCGTACACATCTTTCCGTTTGGATACAAATGCAGTGAATGTCGGAAAAATATAAGAATAAAAGGTCCCGGCAAATTCGCCTGTCCCAGCTGCAACCTGGAATTTTCTGTTGGCATTGACGGCCGAATCAAGCTGCCCTTTCTCGCTGCTGAAAAAGGACTTTATTTGAAGATACCTTGTATGCTTACGTATCTTCCAGCCGTTCGAGGCGCGTTAAAAGGAGTTCTGCTTGAGATGGATTTTGATGAGGATCAGGAATATCAGATCATACAGGCCGTAGATGAATCCTGTTCCAATATTATAGAATATGGATCTGAAGACAGCGAAAAACAGCATTTTATTTTGATCATTCAACCGGAAAAGAATTGTCTGGTTATTGATATCATTGATTACGGTAAACAATTTGATCAGAGCGATGACACTCGAATTGACATTAACAAGCGTATTGGACAGCGAAAGAGCGGAGGATTCGGACTTGCGCTTATTAAGCGCTGTATGGATGTTGTTGAACATAAACGGACCCCGGATAATCGAGGTAATATTCTGCGGATAAAAAAATTCAACAAAGACAGGAAATTGAATAATGCCTGATACGGATGATTATGTTCTGGAAAGAATTATCACTCTAAACCGTCTGATGACAGACAAGCAGATTAAAGAATGCCGTCGTATTCAGCAGGAGGAAGAGCCTGGTAAATCGCTGGATAAAATAATTGTGGACCATGGCTTTCTTACAGAAAAGATTATTGATAAAATCAAGAAAATGGAGGCCAATGACGGAATCGAAGAAAAACTGACAAAAGCGGAACAGAATTCCGGGAACCCCCAACCGTCCAGCGAAGGAACCGGTTTTTTTTATTCCGCCAGTGAAAATGACATGATCTTTATAAAAATTGCCCTTCACAATAACATTCTTTTGTCCGATCAAGTCAAAGAGATGAAAAAGATAATAGAAAAGCAGGGGAAGAGCGCATGGGCCGTTGCTGCCGAGTCCGGATTTATCAAGCCGCGTATTATCAATAAAATCCTGAAAAAATTAGACGCCAAATTCAGTGGTGAATTTACCGACCGTGTGAGTACGGATATTCAACCTGAGTCCAAAGCAACCAAAACGGTTCCGGCAGAATCCTCGCCGTCTACACCACCGTCAGTTGATCCGAAAAGTGAAACGGTTCAACTAAGAAAAAAAGATCATGGTTCGGAGAAAGAAAACATAACAGACGATAGCGCCCAGGAAAACATCCCGGATCCGTCGTCGTTGCCTTCAGAAGCACTGGAACCAATTCAGGATGGCCTGCTGGAACCTGTTCCAGTGGATTCTCTGGAGGTGGTTGAACCGGAACCTGCACCGGAAATAAAGCCTGCTGCAGCCAGTGCCTTTGAACAGATGGCCAAAAAAACATCCACGATTAACTCACTGAGTGATGCCCATAAGCGATTCATGCGCCATACCATGTCCAGCCGGCTTCATTTTCAAATTATGCGCCATATTTATGACCACAAGTCTGAAACGATTATTCCCAAAGAAATGGCTTCCATGTTCGGAGAAAAAGAGCGGAAAATAAGAAAGCTTCTCAAGGAACTTGCCAAGTATGGAATTTTGACGGAAATGGGACGCGAAGTATACAACTACAATCCAAGTGGTGATGAAAAGAAAATGATCAGGGAGCTGATGGCGTATTTCAATACAACAGAAGGGCACTCAAAAATTATGAGTTATATTCTGTCCTTGGAATAGCGTATGATTTTCGAAGTGCGTATTACATCGCGAGACTGACCAGCCTCTTGTTTAGAGTCCTCATCCACCTTCGCCACAATCATTGGACAGGTCAATGTCCTGCTTGGGAGGTGGAAGTGAAGATGCATCGTTTTCAGCAGCCTTTTTCATGTATTCCAGTTTTTCTTCCGGGGTTACGCCTTCGGATTGTGAAAGTTGTTTGTAACACTTGGCGATCTTTTGTTTGATACGATCAATTCGTTCTTTATCATCCGGTTCTGTTTGACTGAGTACCTTTTTATAGCACTGCAGGGCTTCCTCGTATTTTCCTTGATTAAAATAATCCGTGCCTTCGTTTTCTGTTGCCCGGCTGCCGTATTCCGAATAAATATAGATCCAGACCAGACCGATAATAACAAGCAGAGAAACAACCAGAACTGTTTTAAATGTCTTTGCCGGAAGGGATTGTTTTTCTTCATCCATGAAAAAGTTCCTTAAATAATAGTTGTATATATATTATAGGTGATTTTTTCTTATTTTTCAATAGTTTTTTCCGTCAATATATTAAATTGACAACCCCTGTATGGTGTGATAGAATAGAATTTTTATGCATTTATTCTAAATTACGGAGGCGGAGTCATGCTGCAGGCTGTACTATTTGATATGGACGGAGTTATTTCCGATACGCAGAGTCTTCATGCTCAAGTGGAATCCAATATATTGAACCGCTACGGGATTCACATCACACCGAATGAGTTGACCCGGAAATTTGCAGGAGTGGACACGTCTGTTTTTTTCAGTGATCTTTTCCGAGAGAAATCCATTGATGCAGATGTCAATGACGTGATGGAAGAAAAACGACAAATGATGCTTGACGGAGTACAACTCGGGATTGAACCCGTATCCGGTGCTCCTGAACTGATTTCCTTTTTTCGAGACCGGGGGGTGAAGACCGCAGTCGCATCTTCATCCACGGTTGAGTTTATTACGCTCATACTCAACACGCTGAAAATTACGGACCGGTTTCATGCCCTGGTCAGCGGCGAATATGTTGAGAACGGCAAGCCGGATCCTGACATATTTCTTCTTGCTGCCGAACGCGTGGGAGCGGATCCGGAATCCTGTCTGGTCATTGAAGATGCCCGCAGCGGAATGCAGGCAGCCAAGTCCGCAGGCATGAAATGCGTAGGACTTGTATCTGCTCCGAGTGACGATTATCCAGCGGACTGGACCGTTAGCGAACTGTCC
>CAZGEP010000055.1:0-26054 GCA_964524955.1 uncultured Planctomycetota bacterium
CATCAGACGGGATATGTTGGTTCCACAATTGTGGCAGGGGCCGATGCTGTAGGCAAACTCCAGATCGGGCATGGCGCGTTTCCAGTCCTTGATCCGGTCATCGGCTTCGGGATAATAATAGGTGTCGTTGGTGTCATGGGATTTGTGAATCACGCCTTTTCTTCCCTTGTAGCGATCCAGCAGCCATTTCATCTCATCCACGCGGCTCAGTCCCCACAGTCGGAAGAAAAGCGCTGGTTTGTTCTTCATCCGGTTGCATTGCTGGATCAGGTTCCGGTCCATGAAGGCAGCGGTGTCTCCAGAGGATTCAAAATTCATGAACAGGCCGGTCAGTCCGGGAACCAGTTCAAAGGTTCTGGCATATGCATATTGTGTATATTCGTCAATGATGCTGTGTTCAAATCCGGCCAGCCTGCCGCCGGTACTGCCCTTGAGCCGTTTTCCCAGCCCGGCAGGAAAGTGAGAAACATAGTGGTGCAGAAAGGTGTCCAGGCCGTATGCATTTGCCGTGTCAATCAGGTTCCGCAGGGCTTGAAGGTTTTGTTTGCGGATGGTTTTTGAAATGTCAGGTGCGTCTGAAAACTCATTGTAGTCCAGGAAAAATTCAAAGGGATGGTATCCGCTGTACAGCACCAGGCTGTTGAAGTGGCGTTTGACCAGCTGCTGGCAGAGAGATTCAACGGTTTCTTTTGAGTATGTATCAAAACGGGTTCCCCAGCGGGCGGTGTTCTTGTCTTCTTTTCCATCGTTAAACCGCACTTCTTTTTTGTAAAAGCGGGTGCGGAATTTGAGATTCTTTGTCAGAGATGTGAAAGCCTTTTCCTGACTCTGTTTGGCCAGTTCGAGCAGAGCACCGATCGTACAGACGGCATCCGGTGCAGAGATGGTGATCTTTTTGGCGGAAACGCGTATCTGAAAGAAGCTCTTTGTTCCGCGGACCACCTCCTTGAACTCAAGAGGGGTGCTGTTAATCACAAAGGTGTTTTCGTGGATTTCCGCGCCCTGGATTTCCTGAAATGCCCATTCAATTCCTTTGGCAGCCTTTGAAAAAGAAGTGGGAAGCATAAACCGGCTCCTGAAAAAATGAAAAATGTTCGGTCGGAATACTACCATGTTTTTCAGCAAGTGTCAACGTTTATTTGGTAATGAGGTGAACGGCTGTGCCCTGGAAACGATCTGCAAAGGCATGGGCAGTCATATGAATTCTGCCGGACAGGGGGTCGGCAATGGAAAAACCGCTGCCGCTCCTGGTCATCACCACGATCCAGTGGTCAGCAAAAAAGGAATGCTTGACCACTGCCATAAAGGGCAGCGGAAGCGATGAAATGTTTCGGGCATTGGCCTGCGTTAATTCCGGTTTGAAATCATGCGATCGGAGTCTTTCCGCCAGGCCGCTGCAAATGTGGTACTCGGAGGTTCCCAGGACCGGATTGGTAGAACACAGCCGGGCCATTTCATTTTCATTTGTATGGATTCCTCTGCTGGCGAGCAGTGTGACCGCAGCAGCTGGACCGCAGCTGTATCCGGATGTCTGCATGCAGACATGGTCTTTGTCCGGCCGGCCGATCAGGGGCGCGGGTTCGTGAAGCCATGCCGCGTGTGCGTAGAAGACGAACAGCAGTCCAGTCAGAATTTCCGCCGAGATCCTCAAGGGAGCAGACCGAATCCTGAGCGGAACCATACCAAAAATAAAAAAGGCAAAGGGAAGTACCCACCATGCCTGGATATGAGAGTAAAATGAATAGGGGAGCAGGCTGTATTCCACTGCGGGAAAATACCGGAACAGAATTCGAATGAGAATAAAAAAAAGACAGATCAGACTTGGAATGTAAAGAACCCTTCGGGAAGACGACCGCGAACAGAGGAAACCTAATGTGTAAAATGCTGCTGTTAAGGCGGTAACAAACATTGTCTGCTCCTTGAGTGAATATTACAAAACTCTTATAAGCTATTATATACTATAAAATGCTATTGTCAAGATAGATTATTTTTTTTCAGAATAAATGGAAAAATAACACAGCGGTCAGTAAAATACCGTGATTGCTATTTGGAGAATAGACAAGTGGCTGGAAAAAAGATAAAAAAACAGCGCGAACGGCTTCCGCATGCCCGGGTCTTTCTGGATGAACCCGCTTTCATCACTCTGGTCTGTGCGGCAGCCGAAGCCTACCGCAGAGAATGTTACGGCGTCTTGCTGGGATGCACCTATCGCGCCCGCTGTTACATTCATACTGCGTATGCGTATCAGACTGCCCGCCGCAGGCCCAAAAGCGTGGAGCTGCTGGAAAGCCGACGTCGGGTTCTTCGGCAGGCACTCAAAGCCTTTCCCCGGTATGAATTCATCGGTGAATTCCACAGCCATCCTGGGTACGGAAGTGAACACGGCGATACCAGCATCAGCACTGAAGACCTTGTGGGGATGCGTGTGGGAGAGCTTGAACTGGTTGTCGCCATTCACCGCCGTTCGTATTCCATGGCCTGGCATTACTGCACAGACGGTTCGCTCTCCGGCGCTGCAGGAGGACATTTGATTAAAATGCGGGCATACCTGGCGGAACCTTTGAAAAAGGGAGGTGTACGTGCCGTACCGGTTCATTTGCGGTGTGATTATGCGGTACGAACAGCCAGCAGTCGTCGTCTGCTGGCAGAAAAAATGGATGAGAAGAGTCTATGAGAAGATCAGTTTGCAGATAAGATCCATGTTTAAATGACTGCGCACATGGTCTGCAAGCCTGTCGTACTGTCGATCCTGGTCTTGGCGGGTATACCCGTGCTTGAGCAGGGGAAGGTTTCTTTTTTTTCTGAGCTGGTTGAGAAAGAACCTTCGGAATCCGTCTGAATCAAAGACCCCGTGAATATACGTTCCCCATACATTCTTTTTCTGGGCGCCGTCGGTTGTATGATCGGAAAAACGGAAGCGCGGTTCGCATTTTTCAGTCAAGACGGTCTCACCGGCATGAATCTCATATCCTATGATTTCCTGTCCGTTTTTCGAATCCGTAGCCCGTACCTGCTTGAGCGTCTTTTCGGGCTGGAGACAGGTGGTGACCGGAAGGAGCCTTAGGCCGGATGTTGTACCGGTATCGGATTCAACCTGCTGCGGATCAGAGATACTGCAGCCCAGCATCTGATAACCGGCGCAGATGCCGATGATTTCCGTTCCCTTTTCTGCTTCATTTTGTATGTATTCGGTGAATCCGGCTTGTTTGAGAGAGCAGAGATCACCGAGTGTGTTCTTGGAGCCCGGAAGTATGATTGCGTCCGGTGGGATTTCCCTCGGACCGGGTTCTTTGCTGTAGTAGAGCGACACATCCGGTTCAGACTCCAGAGCATCAAAGTCCGTGAAGTTGGAGATTCGGTCCAGCCCGATGACCTCAATTCGGATCTTGTCTTCTTCCGGGTCCGGGTGTACAGCTCTCTTCTTCAGAGCTACTGAATCCTCGTCTGGAATTCGTATGTCCGTAAACCACGGCACCACGCCGGCAAAGGGGATCCGGCAGCGATCTTCCATCATTTCCAGACCCGAATCCAGAAGTTTTTTCTCTCCGCGGAATTTGTTGATCAGCATCGCGCGGACCTGTTTCCGTTCATCAGGTCGGATCAGTTCCAGGGTTCCGTAGAGACTGGCAAATACGCCGCCCCGGTCAATGTCTCCGATCAGCACCACAGGTGCGTTCGCCATCTCAGCCGTCCGGAAATTGACAATATCATTTTCCGCGATATTGATCTCTGCCGGACTTCCAGCACCTTCGATTACAATTACGTCAAACTCCCGGGCAAGTGCCTGATACGATTCCCGGACCATCTGGATCGCATGCTCTTTCTTGTAGCCGAAGTATTCATCCACACCCATGTTGGCCACGGGTTTGCCGCGGACAATCACCTGACATCCGGTGTCGGAAGTGGGTTTGAGCAGAATCGGGTTCATGTGTACATGCGGCTCGGTCCGCGCAGCCTGGGCCTGCACTGCCTGGGACCGGCCGATTTCTCCGCCCTCAGGAGTGACAAAGGAATTGAGTGCCATATTCTGGGCCTTGAATGGTGCGACCCGGTATCCGTCCTGAAGCAGGATCCGGCACAGAGCTGCGGTGAGCACACTCTTGCCCACATCGGAACCGGTTCCCAGAAACATGATTGATTTTGCAGTCATAGGTAGTACGAATTAAACGTACCCGTGCTCTTTGTACCACTGCACGGATTTTCGAAAGGCGTTCTCAATCGGATTTTGCGGAAGACCAAGCTCCCGGACCGCCTTGGCGCTGTCAAACCACATGAACTTGCGCGCCATCTTGACTCCGGATACGGGAATGTTCGGTGGCTTGTTCATCAGGCGGGTGGAGATGAATTCGTCGATGTATGCGGCGAGTAGAGCTATGCTGATTGGAATTCGCACACGCGGCGCTGACAGGCCGGTGATATCCGAAAGGATGCCGAGAATTTCCTTGAGTGTGACATTCTTGTTGCCCAGGATGTATCGTTCGCCGACCTGGCCTTTTTTATACGCCAGGATGTGTCCGACTGCACAGTCTTCCACATCAATGATGTTCAGTCCGGTGTTGACATAAGCCGGCATCTTTCGTTTGATAAAGTCAAAAACAATCTGTCCGGTGGGCGTGGGTTTGATATCTCCCTGGCCGATCGGGGTGCTGGGATTAACGATGACAACAGGAAGCCCCTGTTCGCGGATCTTGTGTGTCTCCACTTCCGCAAGGTATTTGGACTTCTTGTAATGGCTGACAATTTCATCCGGGTTGGGATCAGAGGTTTCATCTGAAACCTGATTCTTGTCCGGAACCTTGAGCGTGGCCACGGAGCTGGTATAAACCACGCGTTCCAGTCCGCGTTCCAGGGCGGCATTGAGGATATTCTTTGTGCCTTCGACATTGATATCATACATGATTTTAGGGTTCGCGACCCACAGCTTGTAATACGCAGCCGCATGAAAGAGACCTTCGCAGTCTTCCAGCGCATCCACACAGGATTGCTTATCCGTCAGATCGCCGTATTCGACATCAACGTCCAGGTCATCGATATTGGCTGTGTTGCTGGTTTTTCGGACCAGACATTTGACCTTGAACCCATCGCGGATCAGAGCCCTGGCCAGATTGGACCCTACAAAGCCCGTGGCACCGGTAACTAAAACCTTTTTCACATCTTCACCATTTCAATGAAAGAATTTAATCAAAACAAATAATTATAGTATTGACGAACGGTTTTTCAATCTTTATCACGGAACGAATTTTTATGGAAGACCACAGCAGCTTTGATATAATAGTCCGAACCTTGATTGTTAATCACACAATGAAATGTAAGGAAACATACCGATGAAAAAAATTGCACTTGTCACCGGCGCACGTCCGAATTTTATGAAGATTGCCCCCATTATCCGTTCGATCAAATCCGATCCGTCCGGGACCTTCTCTTTTATACTGGTTCATACCGGCCAGCATTACGACCATGTCATGTCCCAGACTTTTTTTGACGAGCTGGGCATTCCCAAACCGGATTACAATCTGGAAGTTGGATCCGGTACGCATGCGGTCCAGACCGCCAATGTGATGATCGGGTTTGAAGAGGTCTGTGTCAAGGAAACGCCCGACCTGGTCATGGTCGTGGGAGACGTGAATTCAACTGCAGCCTGTGCCCTGGTGGCCAAGAAACTCCATATCCGGCTTGCGCATGTGGAAGCCGGCCTGCGAAGTCGGGACATGCGCATGCCCGAAGAAATCAACCGCGTGGTTACAGACGCCATCACGGACATCTTTTTTGTGACGGAAGAAGACGGAATGAGAAACCTGATTGCCGAAGGCCATGACAAAAGTTGCATCCACCTGCCCGGCGATGTAATGGTGGATAACCTCTTTTATCAGCTGGGTCGTATGGGCAAGACGGATACATCTGCAAGCAGCAGGATTAAGAAAATCATCCGCAGCGAATACGCGGTCATGACCATGCACCGGCCGTCCAATGTAGATGCCCCGGACGTTCTCAGCAATCTGATTGATTGCTTCAATACCATTGGATCGCATCTGCCCCTGATATTTCCCATCCACCCGCGAACCCTGAAGAATGTCCGCCAGTTTGGATTTGAAGACCGGTGTCCGGTCTTTCCCGAAGAGGGAAAGGTTGACAAGGGGTTTTACATCACAGAGCCGTTGGGTTACATGGATTTCTTGAACCTCTGGAAAGACGCGAAGTTTGTACTCACCGACAGCGGCGGACTTCAGGAAGAGACCACATCCCTGGAAATTCCCTGTGTCACCATTCGCGAAAACACCGAACGTCCCATAACTATTGATCAGGGCAGCAACCGCCTGGCAGGCAATGACCCGAAGAAAGTCCTTGAATATGCAACCATGATCCTTGAAGACAACTGGCACAAATGCAGCGTGCCCGAAACCTGGGACGGCAAGGCCAGCGACCGGATTGTTGAGACGCTTAAGCAGAGCGTTTAACTGCGGTGAAAAGGAAAAGATCCAGGAGCAAGAAAACAAGAACATCAGACATGAGTATGTGATTGACAGACCACTCGTTTCGGGCGTATAAAAAAAACTGGACAACGTTCCGCTGAACAAGGGGGACAGATACTGTTGGTCCATCCCCCCTGCATGTAGTGTTTACCATCTTCAATCTACGGCCCTGCAGTGCCAGGCAGCGTTCATCCGTTCCATTCAACAGAACCGGAAAAGGTGACGGTGGCTCCGCCTTCAAGAAAGACGTTGCGGAAGGAGTCTCCGTCCCGGTCAAAGTAAACCCACAGGGGTTCGCCGCTTCGGACCGTGACTTTGACCGGTGAGGTTGCGTTCTCGCGCGCAGCGTAAACAAGCGCAGAGGC
Organism: uncultured Planctomycetota bacterium; assembly: GCA_964524955.1. GTDB lineage: Bacteria > Planctomycetota > CAZGEP01 > CAZGEP01 > CAZGEP01 > CAZGEP01. The sequence continues at coordinate 6,836 of CAZGEP010000055.1, forward strand.
CACGGAGCCGGTGCCGCAGGCCAGGGTCTCATCTTCCACGCCCCGTTCATAGGTGCGGACCAGGATGTCTGACGGGCGGTTCGCTTTTACAAAATTGGCATTGGTGCCGGCCGGGGCAAAGTGGTCATGGTAACGGATGGCTGCCCCGGTGTTGCGAATGTCAATGTCTTCAATATCGTCCACAAACAGAACAACATGTGGAACACCCGTGTTGGTGAAAAAAACGTCCAGGGGGGTTTCGTTGACCGCGAGGGCCTTGATTTCTTCGATGGGTGCCGGGTCGGTCAGCTGAACTTTAACGCCTCTGTCTGTGAGTTGGGAACGGATCATTCCGGCGCCGGTCTGAAATTCCGCCGTATCCCCGGCCGCGCCGACCTGCTTGAGAAACGAGGCGAAGCAGCGTGCGCCGTTTCCGCACATATCCACTTCTGAGCCGTCGGGATTGAGGAAACGCATGATAATCTTATCCGCATTTTGTTCCAGCAGAATAATACCGTCGCACCCGACTGCGGTTTTTCTGGGACCGACCGCAGCGGCAAATGGGGAGCGTTTGTCTGCGGGGATGATGTGTTTCCGATTGTCAATCATGACAAAGTCATTACCCGTGCCTGACATTTTTTGAAAATCTATTTTCATCTCAGTTTTTGTCCTGTGTTTTTATTTGCGGCAGTTTGATCTTCTGGCCTACTGTGAGTCTTCTTGGATCCAGGTTGGGGTTTACATTCTGGATTTTACTCCACATGCGTTCCTTGCCGTAGAGTTTTTTTGCGATCTTACCCAGCGTATCTCCGGGCTGAATGGTGTAAGTGCTTCCGTCCGAAGAGGGGGATGTTGCCTTTGTTCCGGTCTCTGTTGCCGCCCGGAGATTATCCGGAATAATGATTTTCTGTCCAATCTTGAGTCGTTTGGGATTGATGCCCGGATTGGCCTTGATGATTGCCGGCCACAGGGTCGCGTCACCGAATAGGGTCTGGGCAATGGTTTGCAGGTAATCCCCTTCTTTGATGGTGTAGGTGCCCTTGCCTGATGTTGAGGCCGTTGCTGCAGGCGTTTTAGTGGTTTTCGTTCCCGTGTCAAGGGTTGTGTCCGGGGTGATGAGCTTACTGTCCAGTGCAGGCACAATGATTTTAACACCGGGCTCGATTTCATCCGGATCAATATCCAGGTTTGCCTTTTCAATGCGCGAAAAATATTTTCCGCTTCCGTACATTTTGCGCGATATCTTAAACAGGGTGTCTCCCTTTTTAACGGTATAGTAGATCTGTTTGTGTAGTGCCGGAGAATCATTGATTTCAAGAGTCTCTTTTTTATTGGTTCCTTTTTCAAATGAAAACGTGCCGGTTTCTTCTTTATCAGGGGGAAGAGTCAGATCATCGTCGGATATGTCTGTTACAGTGGTTCCGGTATCGGCAGCAGTGGTTTCTGTAGACTCGGCTTTCGGTGCGATGTCTGCAGGTTCCAGTTCCTTCTCAGTAAACGGAGACATTGTTTCTTTCTTCGGTGTTGTGTCGGCAGCCGTGGCTTGGGTGCTGTCGGTGTATGAGTGATTTTCCGGTATTTCCGGGTCGGATGTGTCGTCGATGTCTGTGCTTAGACTCCCGGTGGTTCCGGTTGTTAAATCGGTTGTGGGGATGTTTTCTGTGGTTGCCACGGATCCTGGAACGGTATTCTCTTCTCCCTCCGGTTTGAAATAAACGATAAGTACAAAGACAATAATAAAAAAACAGATGATAATAAGCAGCGTTTTGGTATCCTGATTCATAAAAACTCCTTTTCCGTAAAGAATTCATATATGGGTCTGAAACCGGCCGATAATCATTGACGGTTAAACAGGTACTTGATCGGTTGTATCCTGTACCTGTCTTTTTCAATTTTAATCTTATTTTTCTGTACGTCAAGTTGAAAAAGACTTTGGTTGATTTCCCTTGTTTCTCTTTTGAATATAGTGTATAATGACGGCTTATGTTGAGAAAAAATACTCTTGTCATGCTTGTTTCGGTTCTTCTAGCGATTGGATGTACCCGGTTTGAAGAATCCGCGGATTTTATTTACGTGGCCGGTGGCGAGCCGGATACGTTTGATCCGGCTCTGACAACGTCGGTGGGCGGGGGACGGCTTGCCGCAGCGCTTTTTGAGGGACTGACTACATACAATCCCCGCGATATAAGTAAACCCGAGCCCGGAGTTGCACGTCGGTGGGAGGTTTCTGAAGACCGCAAAATATATATGTTTTTTCTCCGGAAGACGACCTGGAGCAATGGCAAACCTGTGACTGCCGATGATTTTGTCCAGTCCTGGGAGCGTGTATTGAATCCGGTCACGGGATCAAAATATGCGTCAATTATGTACTGCATCAAAGGGGCGGAGGCATATAATAAAGGAGAAACCAACGATTTCAGCACAGTGGGTGTAGAGGCTGTGGATCCGCTTACGCTCCGGGTGACGCTTCGGGAGGTAACGCCTTTTTTTCTGGACTTGACAAGTTTTGCCACATTCATGCCCGTAAATTCGAAATGCGTGGGCATGCACGGTCGGCTGTGGATCAAACCCGGCAATATCGTTACCAACGGGCCGTATCTCCTGGAATCCTGGCATTTCAATTACAAGTTCCGGTTGAGAAAGAATCCGTCCTACTGGAACAGCGTAAGGGTGAAAACGGCGATCCTGGATATTTTTTCCGTGGAAGATACGCATACGGGATTTAATATTTATGAGACCGGCGGCGCACACCTCATAACGTCCGTACCCGACAGCCTGCTCAGGAGGGTAAACAAACGAAGAGATTTTCACGCCTGTCCGGCGTTCGGCACCTATTTTTACCGCTTCAACTGTAGGGTCAAACCGCTGGATGATGTGCGGGTGCGCAGGGCGCTGGCATTGGCCATTAACCGTAAACGCATTGCGGAGAAGATCAAGAAGGGCGGTGAGGAGCCGGCCTATTCGTTTGTTCCGCCCGGAGCAGGAGCGTATACAAGTCCGAAATGGTGCGGATTTGATCCGAAGAAGGCTGCCCGACTTCTGGCCGAGGCCGGTTACCCGGACGGCAGGAACTTTCCGTCGCTTCACCTGCTGTATAATACAAGCAAATCGCATGAGAATGCGGCCAAGTCCATATGCAGTATGTGGCGAAAACATTTGAATATCGATGTTGGGCTCAAGAACCAGGAGTGGAAGGTTTTCCTGGATACAACCGTATCGCTGGAGTATGAGATTTCCCGCGGCGGATGGTATGGCGATTACCTGCATCCGTTTACCTTTCTGGACATTATGCGGTCGGATGACGGAAACAACCGGACCGGCTGGAAGAACGCTGAGTATGATGCTCTGCTGAAAAAAGCCAAGACCGTTACGCAGACTGAAGAACGGCTCGCACTGATGAAACAGGCTGAGGAGATTCTCAGCCACGAGCAGCCGGTTATTCCGATTTTTTTTATCATGTCTCAGTTTATGTACCGGTCAAATGTACAGGGGGTGTATACGAATTCGCGCGGAATTGTAATGCTGCGGGACGCTGGTGTGGAAAATCCTTGACACCGGCAAGTATAAATGTAAGATTACTGGAGCGTTATCGCGTTATCGTATCCGACAATCCTTTTTTACAGGAAACCAATATGTCTGAAGAGAATGTCATTATACGAGCCAGAGACCTGAAGAAGATTTACACAATGGGAAGTGTGGAGGTTCATGCACTTCGCGGTGTCAACCTGGAGATATATTCAGGTGAATACATTTCAATCATGGGACCGTCTGGATCAGGAAAATCTACACTGTTTAATATGGTCGGTGGACTGGACCAACCTACTGCGGGCAAGGTCTATATTGACGAAGTCGATATCGCCCAGCTTGACGCCTATGAGCTGGCGTGGCTGCGGTGTCGAAAGATCGGGTATATCTTTCAGAGTTTTAATATTATACCAGTGATGACTGCTCTTGAGAACGTAACGCTTCCCATGGTTTTTGCCGGTGTGGAAGCGGATGAAGCCCGGGAAAAGGGCATTGGAATTCTGACGAGAGTTGGTCTGGGGTCCCGGGTCAATCACAAGCCGTTTGAACTTTCCGGTGGTCAGCAGCAGCGTGTAGCCATTGCCCGCGCGCTTGCCAATGATCCGGCCATCGTCCTGGCCGACGAACCCACGGGAAACCTGGACCTGCATACGGGAAGTGAGATCATTCAGTTGCTCATGGAACTCAAGGCGGAAAAGGGCGTGACCATCATTTCTGCTACACACGACCACAAAATGCTGTCATCTTCGGACCGGATCGTATGGATTCGTGACGGTCAGGTGGACCGGATTGAGAACAGAGAAGACCTGGATATCAATGTAGGTACGATCGACGGCACAACGGAATAAGCATCATGAGTGGTTTTTCTGTGCTGCCCCAGCAGATACTTTTACCCGGCCGAGTTCTGTTTGGATGGGACACGATAGATTCACTTCCAGAGGTATGCGGTGGATTCGGTCCGCGGGGTGTGCTGGTTCACGGAAAGTCCCTCAAGGTATCTGGCAGGCTTAACAGCATAATAGAGAATTTTACTGCATCGCAGATAACGGTACATCCGGTATTGCATCACGGCGGTGAGCCGGAGTTGCGGGATATTCGCAGAGCCGCTGAATTTGCACGCGTACGGGATGCGGATTGGATCGTGGGAGTGGGCGGCGGAAGCGTGATGGATCTGGCAAAGGCCGCTGCCGGTCTTGTGAATGCCGGTGGACCGCTGGCCCCGTATCAGGCGGGAAGAACGCCGGAAGCAAAAGGGATTCCCTTTGTCGCTGTTCCCACTACAGCGGGTTCCGGATCTGAGATGACAAAAAACTCCGTTATTATTAACCGGGATACGCAGGAAAAGAAATCCATTCGGGGGGATTCTTTTGTTGCAGCTTCTATTATTCTGGATCCTGCGCTGATTTGTAAAAGTCCGGCTGCGGTGATTGCGTATTCGGGAATGGATGCACTGACCCAGGCGATTGAAAGTTATTTGTCGGTACATGCAACATGGATCAGTGAATCGCTGGCCTTGAAGGCAGTGAAATTGATATGCGAGAATCTGCCGTTTTTTTTCCGAAAACCAGAAGGTGTACCTGCGGAACGGATGCTTCAGGGGAGTTTTCTGGCGGGCGCTGCGTTTTCCATGTCCCGATTGGGTGTGGTTCACGGACTGGCGCATCCCCTGGGACTCTTTTACGATCAGCCTCATGGGTTGGTTTGCGCGATATGTCTTGGTCCGGCGCTTGTGATGAACCGTCCGTTTGCCGAAGAAAAATACAGAAAACTCTCGGATGCTGCAGGCGGGGATTTGCTGGAAACCGTGACAGCATTGAAAGCCAATTGCGGAATTGAATCGCCATTCAGCAGCAAGAAGCTGATTCGAGAAGACGAAATTATTCAGGCAGTGCTGTCTTCCGGTTCAACGGCTGCAAACCCAAAACCTGTAACCGAAGAGGATGTGCGGTCTCTGTTGTCTGCAATTTTTAACGAATAAAGGGAGCTTCATGCTGGTCCTTACCAGACATAAGAATGAAACGATTATGATCGGGGATGATATTGAGATTTCTGTTCTGGATATCAAAGGAGAACAGGTGCGGATTGGTATACAAGCTCCTAAGCAGATCTCGATTTACAGAAAAGAAATTTACGAGGCTATACAGAAAGAAAATATTGAAGCCGCAAAGATGGGTACAACAGACGTAAGCAAACTCAAAGATCTGCTGAAACCGAATGACAAAAAGAAATAAGACGGCTATTACAGAACTCCGCGTGGGTGTGCTTTACGGAGGAATTTCTTCGGAAAGAGAGGTCTCGCTGGTTTCGGGCGCTGCCGTGTCCAGAGGACTTAAAGACGCCGGATGCACGGTTGCAGATATTGACGTGCGCGGGGATTTCGAAGAGCGGCTTCCAGAAATTGCCAGAGAAATTGACCTGGCATTTATTGTACTTCACGGGGAGTTCGGAGAAGACGGCCGGATCCAGCAGCTTCTGGAAGACGTGAGCATTCCCTTTACCGGTTCGGATTCTGCATCCAGCCGGATCGGTATGGACAAGCTCCTTTCCAAATCGAAATTCATAAAAAAAACCATTCCGGTACCGGACGCTGCCGTGCCGAAAAAACATTCTGTGGACTGGCAGGGCACGTTTCCCTGCGTGGTCAAACCGGTATTCGGAGGCTCCAGTATTGATGTCTTTCTGCCAGCAACCCCCCGGGAACTTGAATCGGTTTTGAAAAAGACGGAAGGTTTGTTTGTAGAGGAATATATCCAGGGCCGGGAGTTTACCGTGGGCGTGTTGGACGGACAGACGCTTCCAGCTATTGAAATTAAATCGTGCCACGAATTCTATGACTTTAATGCCAAGTATGAAGATGAGCAGACCGGTTTTCTCTTTGACACACTGCCGAAAGTACGGCAGGCGGAACTGAGTACGCTCGCGCTTCAGGCATTCGACGCAATCGGGGCAAGGGACTTCGGACGAATTGATATGATAATGGATGCGCAGGGAAATTTCTTTGTGCTGGAGGTTAACACGATTCCCGGATTCACGAGCCACAGTCTGCTTCCAATGGCAGCCGCAAGGATGGGAATAGACTTTCCCAGTCTGTGCCGCAGAATTCTTGAGGTCGCCGCCCGCCGGTTGACCGGCACACGGAATGGATAACACACGGATACAGGCTGTACCGTGTTTTCATGGAGAGCCTTTATGAGCAGCAGTCACGCTGTTTTCAAGGTAAGCATCACTTCCGATAAAATCGTAAAGACAACGATATCCTCGGATCTATATAAAGGGGTATCTCGGCTTGGACTGGCATGTCCCTGCAAGGGCACCGGAGTGATTCAGGGAAGTGCGGACAAACTCCACAAGGAATGCCGCATGGTGCTTCAGCATGCGAAACGTTTTAGCAATCGGAGCAGTTCAACTCAGGATGCACTACGCACGGAACTGCGGGGGCGGCTCTGGTCGGGTGACAGAATTCGTCAGAGCATTGCTCTGAATACGCTTTTTATCATTAAGGATATCCCATCGCTTCTGGCGTGCCTTTACCATCCGGATGATATTTTAAAGGCTGAAGCGCATACGTTTCTCATGAATTCCTTTGTTTGTACGGAAGCCGCCAGAGAGGCGCTTCTGCTTATGCGGGACATCGGATCCAAGCCCAAGCTCAAAGAACAGTTTGAGGTAATTCGTGGTCGTGACATCACGGCCATGAGTGAACACGCCCAGGCGTGGCTCGAAGCAGTGCTTGAAAAACTCAAGTTGATTCCAGTGGCAGAACCCGAGACAGTGAAAAAGAAAAATGGGAACCCGCCCGTTGACACTGATCCGGGCGTGTATGAATACGAATCGACGGACATGAATTCTTCAGGGGCGTTGAAAAGCACACAAACGAACGAGTCAGTGGAGGCCGGGCTCAAGGATGTGCGGGACAGGGATAAAGTAAAAGAACTCACACCGTCGGATCTGGCCAAAAAGTTTTACGAGATATTTACCAATGGTGATGTTTTTCGTGTCTCCAATGAGTTACTGTCGATTATATTTTTTTCAGACGGAAAAGAAAAACTCAAAGCCGGTGGATCGGAATTTCTAAACCGACTCACCGACCATGAGAAACGGATTTTTTTTCTGTGCGGGATTTCGTTTGACAATCGGTCGATTGCCTTGAAGTCCTATAAAATGCTCAGTCAGAAATTAAAGGTTAGTGAAGAGGACGGGGATGAGCGGTTGCTCGCAGTTCTTGAGCGCACCCGTACCCGTCTGGAAAAAAACCGCAAACTCAAACTGCCGGTCATTGAACGATATCTACATCAGCTGATGCAGCTTTTTTACCCCCTGCAGTCCAAGAACCACCGCAGGACTCCGGGCAGCACGGTCTTGAACGCAGACCGGCTGTAGATGCTGCGTCGGATCAAGCTGCGGCAGCGATTCCTCGTGTGCGGTCTGAAACTGCGCAGGACTCGGAGACGGAACCCGTGGCTGCATCAATGAACCCGGTTCCGCAAGCACCGGAGTCCGTGCTGCAGCCCGACTCGTTACTACCGGAAGAATCCAGGCCGAAGCCGACATCAGAACCGGCTGAGAATCAGAAGGATATTGAAGGGGTTAAACAGGAACTTAATTCGTTACACGTTCGTGGCCTGACTTTCTGGGAGCGGGTTGTATTGTTCTGTCGACGTTTTTTTCGCAGAAGGAAATAGCATGAATATTGAAAAAAAAATCAGCTTTTTCTTTAATTTCCGCAACTTTGATTATAATACAAAAATAATGTAAGCATTTAAATGATACCTGAGTACGGAGATTGATTACATGACGGATTCGCTTGAAATGACTGGAACCACCGAGCCCAGCGGAATTACCTGGCGGAGTGTAGGCATTGGTTTGATTGGTGTATTGTTTGTTTGTGGTTTTAATCCATACAACAAATTCATCTTGCAGAATACCAGTCTGGTGGGAGACCTCTTCGGAGTGGGCGGCTTATTGGTGCTGCTTCTTTCCGCTCTGGTGCTGAATACACTGCTGCGCTGGGTGCTGCCCGGAAAGGAATTGAGCAAGGGAGAGCTGGTGGTTATCATCTGCATGATTTGGATAACCTCCTTTCTGGCGCATTCGGGATTTGTCCGGTATCTGCCAACAGCAACGGTCAGTCCGGTCTATCTGTTTGCGGACAATCAGCGATGGGAATCTTTTTTTGAATTCCTGCCGGAAACCATTTTTCCAACCAAAGATTCCAACCATGATATGGTTCGGAATTATTTCTTTGGACTGCACAAGGATGACGTTGGTTCCTGGGCAGCCTGGAAAGGTGTTATTTCTTTCTGGCTGCTTCCCTATACCGCGATTGCCGTATTGATTTTTATGTTTTCCGCTGGTGTGCTGGCCTTGTGTACGGTGCTCAGAAGACAGTGGATGGAGCATGAGAAACTTACGTATCCGATTGCGCAAATTCCGTTGGCCGTGATTGAGGAACCAGAGAAGGGAAAAATCTTTAATGGTCTTTTCCGGAGCAAGGCCTTTTGGATATCTGTTATTCTTGTTTTTGGTATTCACTTGATGAACGGAGCAAGCAAGTATATACCCGGTTTCATTAATCTTCCCCTTCAAGGTCATCTGCCCAAGGGACTTCGTGTGCCGCCCTTTTCCTATATGCCCGGCTTGAGTTATATCATCAGTTTTCCTGTGTTTTTCTCAATCATCGGGCTTTCTTATCTGCTGCCGCTGGAAATTTCGTTCAGTCTCTGGTTCGGATTCATCTTTTTCCAGGGACTTGGCATTGTATATAATGTATTCGGATATCCGGTGGAAAACAAGTATTATAATTTCGAGGTTATGGGAGGATACTTCTTTTTCTTTCTCTCTATCTTGTATATCGGCCGGAATTATTATCTCCAGGTCTTGAAAGGCATGTTTAAGCTTTCCAGGGAACGGCCGGAAGAGTCGTCCTATCTTCTTATCGCCCTGATATCGTTTATCGGTGTGTTGGCATGGTTTGTTTATTTCGGCATGTCTGTCTTTTCCGCTGTTGTTTTTCTGGTTCTGATTATTGTTGCCTTTCTGGTGCTGGCCCGGTTTGTGGCTGAGGGGGTGATGTGCCTGTTGGCATGGCATCCACATCAATGTATGGTGACATTATTTGGAACCAAGGCCATTGGTAAGTCGTCTTTGACCCTTTCCGCGGTTTTGTATCTTCTTTTATACGCGGATACGTCTGAAGCGGCCATGCCTTTTGCCACTGATGTCTACAGGGTTCGAGCTGCGTCTCCCGGGACAAAGAGCGGCAAATTTTTTACCCTGATGATGATTGCGATTGTAATCGGCCTGATAGTGACTGTTGGTACAAATACATGGGCAGCCTACAGCCATGGCGCGCATCAGTTTTCCGGAAGGGCAGGCCTGGGCAAGGCCGGCGGTACCTTTAATTTCGTTTCCCGGACTATCGAACACGGTAAAGGGGTTGATCCTGAAGCCTGGCTCCATTTCGGAATCGGCGCGGTAATCGTGACCCTGCTCAGCATCCTTCGGCTTAAATTTGTCTGGTGGCCCATGCATCCGATCGGATTTGCGGCCGGGTTTAATTACTTTACCGGTGTGGCATGGTTTTCCATTGCTGTTGGATACTTTCTCAAATTGATGATCCTTCGTTACGGAGGTGTTAAGGTGTATCATAGTTCCAAGAACTTTTTTATGGGGCTGATTCTTGGAGATGTGATTGCCAGCAGTTTCTGGATTATCGTTGCATTGATCATCTATTTTACTACAGGGATTAAACCGCCGGGTATCGGGCTCTTTCCGTAACCGATTCGTTGCGCCTGTCTGGGTGGATGGTCTATGTTTATTCTGCTGTGCTGGAAAAAGGTGTTTCAGAACTGATCAATAGGATGATCGGTCTTACGCAAGCGTTGTTTTGACAATGCGGTGCAAGGCCGTAATCCGCAGCAGACAAACAACATGTCGATCCTGACTACGTATTTCTTTCTGATTCTTACTGTTGCGACCGCGATCATGCTGTTGCTGCCCTATGCATTCGGAGCGATCTGGTATCCCACGCCAACTACGATTATTCAGCGGATGATTGATTTGAGCTGTACTGCCAACCACGATCTTGCGGTTGACCTTGGGTGCGGTGACGGCCGGATTCTGACTGAATTCGCACACCGTACAGGCTGTCGAGGTATTGGTGTTGAAATCAATCCCTTACTGGTTATAATATCGAAAATCATGCTCCGGTTGTACCGACAGCAGAACCGCGTTAGGGTCTGCTGGGGAGATATGTACCGGTTTGATATTTCTTCCGCAGACGTGGTTTTCGTGTACCTTTCGCACAAAGCCATGGACCGGTTGCAGCCGAAGGTCGTAGAAGAGCTGAAACCCGGCGCGTGCCTGATTTCGCACGGGTTTCTGTTCAAAGACTGGACACCGGTGACGGTGGATATGAACCATCAGATTTTTGTTTACCGCAAGGAGTTGGAGCCACATGTCATCCATGCAGATAACAACCTATCCCGCAGATGTGTTGAGAAAGAAAGCCAGTCCCTTTAAAGAGTATGGAACACCGGCCAAAAGGCTTTTTGAGGAAATGCTGGAAACCATGTATTCAAACAATGGGGTCGGCCTTGCCGCCCCTCAGGTCAGTAAGAGCCTTCGTTTTTTTATCTTTGATATCAGCCCCAAACAGAATGATCCACAGATCTTTATCAATCCCAAGATCATTCATGTGCACGGAAAATTACCCTCAACCGAAGGCTGTCTCAGCCTTCCCGAGTTGGAGGCCAAGGTCACCCGAGCGGAAAAAATACGGATCCAGGCCACGAATCTGGAGGGCAAACAGTTTGAGGTCGATGCCGAAGGTCTTCTGGCTATTGTGATTCAGCATGAGCTGGATCATTTGGAGGGTATGCTGCTTGTCGACCGGATGAGCCGATTGCAGAAAATCCGGGCACGAAAAAAACTGGAGTATCTGAAAGGCCTCAAATAATGGATTTCCGGGAGCTGAAAGCCCGCTGTACCAAAGGGGACCTTCCCCGTTTCCTGCTGGTTCATACCTCGGATGAATATTATATACGGGAGTGTATGCACCTGATTTGCGATGCGATCCGCACCATGCACGGTTTTCAGATCCGTCCTGCCCAACTCCCGGAAAGCGGCGCAGCCGGTGATTCTGTTGACGCTTCCCGGCTTGTTGAGGAACTTCAGTCAACAGACATGTTTTTTCCGGTTCGGGCTGTCTGGGTCAGGGATTCATGGAAGGGGTTTCGAGAGAAAACCGACATCATACAGACATTTATTGAAAGTGGATCGGAAACGGTTTATCTGGTATTTGTTGTAGACAGCATAGACAAACGGGTCAAGGCTGTCAAGGAACTGGTCGGCAAGGACCGAATCGTGGACTTTCCAAAGATGTATGCCACGCCGCCTCCCTGGAAACAAGGGGTGGTGGATCATGAGAATGATTTCGCAATTTGGGTTCGGGACAGAATCCAGGAGCGCAAGAAGAAAATATCACTGGAGGATGCCAACCGTATTGTCAACCGGGTAGGTCCGGATCTGAACCTGTTGGATACGGAAGTCGAGAAACTGGATATTTATACAGACACAAAGGATAGAATAACCGCGGATGACATTCGGTGTGTTGTTGTCAACAATTCCGCGGATAATATTTTTGAAATTGTGGATGAACTACTCGACGGCCAATATGCAAGTGCGCTGAATCTATGCAGGGACGTCATGGCTGTCGGCGCCTTGATGGGAGATTCTGACCGGAGAATTACGAATCCGTCTGTAATACTGAACAGCATTTTGCTTCCTACGCTGCACCGCAAGCTCCGGAAGATATGGAAGGCCGTGAGCCTGTTGAAAAAGGGGCAATCCAGGGACGCCATTATCCGTGAGCTGGGAATCCATAAATTTTTCAGCAAGCAGTTCTTTGATCAGGCCCGTCGATTCAGAGATCGCTCCCGGCTTGCCAGTATACTGTCTTGCATTCTCGCTTGTGATATGAAGGTCAAGAGCGGGGCTGCATCCCCTTTGCAGGCATTTGAAGAGCTGGTTATGCAGATCCGCCTTTCGGTCTTGCCATAAAATAATCGTTTCAGACATAAAAGAATCGTTTCAGCCAAAGACAATCCTGTTTTCTGGAGTATAATTCCTACGCAAATAACCCTTTTTTTGCCTGGAGCGATACCATGCCGAATCCTGACTTTACCAATATCCTGAAAATTTGTAATCGGAAAAAACCGGACCGGCCAACCCTTTTTGAATTTTTTATGAACTGGGATTTGTACGCCAGAATGGCGGGCCACATACTGGAAGAACCTTGCGCTGCACTGGATGCTCTCAAATGGCAGACCGAAGCCTTTCGCAAGGGCGGATACGATTATGCCACGTCGGGCGGTTCCGAGTTTCGGTTTCCAAAGAAAGAGCATAAACGGGAGAAATCGCGTTCGCTCAATGAAGGAAACGTCTTTTCCGACCGGGAATCGTTTAACCGGTATGAATGGCCGAATCCCGATGAGTTTGATTATTCGCCCCTGGAAGAGATCAAACCTGATATGCCCGAAGGAATGAAGTTTATTGTTTCCAGTCCCGGCGGTGTTCTGGAGAATGTGATTCAGTTGACCGGATACGACAACCTCTGCCTGCTTCTTTATGATGATCCATCGTTGGTCGGGGAAATTTTTGACCACGTCGGTTCCAGGCTTAAGCGTCATTATGAACTGGCGGTATGCCATGATACAGTCGGAGCATTGATGATTAACGACGACTGGGGATTTAAAACGCAGACCATGCTGGCACCGGAGGATATGCGAACGTATGTGATTCCCTGGCACAAGAAGCTGGTCCGTGTAGCCCATGATGCGGGCAAGCCGGCCATTATGCACTCCTGTGGCCAGCTTAAAGAGGTGATGGACGATATTATCGATGAGATCGGTTTTGACGGCAAGCATTCCTACGAAGACTCCATCACACCTGTGGAGGAGGCGTATGACAAGTGGTCGGATCGGGTCGCAATTTTGGGCGGTATTGATGTGGATTTCATCTGCCGCCGAACGCATAAAGAGGTATACGAGCGCTCCAAAGCCATGATTGATCGAAGTCGGAAACGGGGGGCATACGCACTTGGTTCCGGAAACAGCATTCCCAACTATGTGCCCCAGGAAGCATACTTTGCCATGGTCAATGCCGTGCTGGATGATCGATAATTCAGCCGGCTCCGTCTTTCAGAGATGTTTTTTACGGCTTACGTCTGGCAACGATGATGCCTCGGACGGTTGCGCCGAATACGATTGAAGATGCGGCAAAGAGTGCTGCGACAAGCGCCCAGAAACTGACGGACTCCAAAATGCTGGCAGTGTCGGCTGAGAACCGTATCCAATGCAGATCGGTCAGTAAGATCGGTATCTTTGCCGCACGGCTGACAGCAACGATCAGCATTGCAATGCCCATTGTATACTTGATGGTGTAGTCTTTGACATAGGTCGTGCCGATGGCAGCAAACTGTATGCCGATCAAGGAGCCGGCCAGGATAAGAAGCGTGAGGCGGATATCGACAAACCCACCGGCAGCCCAGTATGCAGCTCCATACAATCCCATTACGAAAGCCGTTACCAGTTGGGTTGCAGTGGCTACCAGCGCGGTTGTGCCTAATGCGTAGATCATTCCAGGAACACCAACCAGTCCACCTGCAGCAATGGTGGCTACGAGCAGACCTGAGGCTAGCCCGACCGGTACTGTGACCCACAAGGAAAGCCTCAGGTCAGCAACTGGAAAATGGATAACAGGCCAGATTCGAATCTTCTGCAGTCTCTGGGCAAGTCCGGAGGTCTTGACCTCCACGCCGCCACGCCACAGACGCCATGCATCGTAAAGTACGTATAAACCGAAGGAAAGCAAGACCGTTACGTACGCAATACTCAGATACAGGTCGGATCCGGCCTTCCCCCATGCAGAAAGGATTGCTTTCTGAACTTGGATTCCAATTTGCACGCCAATAATGGCTGAGGCACCAATAACAAGACCGAGTTTCAAATCCGCCTGGCCGTACCGATAGCGTTTGTATGCGCCCACCATTGCCTTGGGGAATTTGTGACACATGTTACTGGCCAGGGCCACAACTCCGGGTATTCCCAGTGACATCATGCTGGGCGTCATGACAAAAGCTCCGCCTGAGCCGATGAACCCGCTCAACATGCCGCCAACCAAACCAATGAAAATAAGGGCGATGAGTAGATCCGGTGTCAGCGTAACAAACATCTTTGTTACATCAAGCACCACCGTTTGATCTTTTTGTTTCTCTGTATAGATGATGGCACGGGATCCTAATGGAATTCGTGATAGATCCACCGATTTGTCCAACGACAGTGTTTTTATTTCTTTAGTACCATCGGGAAGGAAGGTGATTGTCCGGGCTTCTGCATCAACGGCTTCGATAATTCCTGTTGGCGGGAGGTCTTTGGGAACACCACCGGCAGTGACAGATGCTGGTGTAGCAGCGAGAAAAAGCAGAATGCTCAGCAAGGCGCTCAAGCGGATACTCATGATGAAACCTCGGCTTTCGAATCGTCTCCAGTTGGTACGGGATTGCCAATCTTTTTTGTGGCAACCCGTAAACCGAATGTATGCAGAAGACAGCTGGTAAATGTACCATGAATGAATGAGAAATAAAAGGCTGTGACAATCGGTAGTAATGCGTATATACCGCCCCGGGTAAAGTTGCGTGTGACCCATTCCTGATGTGTGTACAGGAGAATGTAGGACGAAATCGAGAGGATGCCGGAAACAAAGGTTGTTATATGCAGTTTCCTACGGTTATTTGTTGACATTCTTTCTTGCTCCGACTGTGGTGTGATTGATTTTTTGCGAAAGTCCGGCTCTTGTTTTTGTGTAACCATTGGAAGAGAACGGAAGGTTGTGGAAAAACATTAACGGAGTTCCTTTCGGATCGCATCAATAAAAATTCGAACTTTGTCAGGTGATTTTTTTCCGGGGGAGATCTCAACCCCGCTGGAAACATCAACCCCCGAAGGTTTTGTCTTAACTACAGCTTGAGCAACGTTTTTCGGAGAAAGTCCTCCAGCCAGCAGGATTGGAACGTCAACCGATGCGATGATGTCACGACCCAGGTTCCAGTCAAAAGTTTTACCGCTCCCGCCACTCAGCCTACCCTTGACAGACGTGTCCAATACGATTCGGTCTGCACCGGCCGCAGCCAACTGGATCAGGTATTCACGGATTTCATGGAGACTGCGATCTTCGTTGGATTGGATACCGGCCATGGCCCAGATTTCATTGGTCCATATACTGCGCAGCTGTTTGATGTCATTCACTGTAAAGGGCTCCACAACTTGAATCGCAAAGGGGGCCGGCTCAAGGCTGCATATGTTCTGGAACCCCATGGGTTCGGCCAGAACAACCGCTGCTGACGTGCGGCTAAGAGCAAGAAGTTCAGCTGCTTTGCTGCACGAAATGCAACGCGGTGAACGGGAAACATCCACGATAAAACCGGTATAGTCTGCACCGTATTTTTCGCATACGCATTGATCTTGAGCGTTTGTTATTCCGCAGATTTTAATTTCTGTCATAGGAAAAGTGTTTATTACCGTATTTTCTTTGCACGCGTATGTTCGGCAAACGGCCATGGCGGTGTGCCGGAAAACGGCCAGACCCGTATGGGCCAGACAACGTAGATGGCTTTGCCGATGATGTTTTCTTCTGGAACTTCATTCCAGTATCGGCTATCCTTGGATTCGGAGCTGTTATCACCAAGGGCAAAATATCCGTGCTCCGGAATATGATAGATGCCGGAGGATATGTTGGTATAGAATAAATCTCTGAGAAGGGTGACATCAGAGAGGACAAGATCGGTCGATGTTGCATAAAACGCTACCCCGCTGTTGGTTGTGGTGTCCCATTTTAGATTTTCCGGGTCTTCCCAGCTGACCTCCGTATCCGCTGCCTTAAGTCGGATGCGTCCGTCGATGTTTTCGAAAACAATGTTTATCGGACCGGTTAATTCTGCGGCAAGGGGGGCGGATGTATACAAGGTTTCGTTCTTGTATATTGACAGGGTCTTTGCGTCACAGCTGAGGATCCCTTTGTACACAGCTTTATTCTCTGTAATGGCGATTCCGAATTCACCGGTATTCCGGTTAAATCTGCATATGCATGTCATGCGAAGGTCACCCACAATGCTGCTGAAATCCCATTTTCCGTCATCGGACTCAATCCAGTCGGTTATTTCATCTCTATATTCTGCCGTACCTTTATGGTCGGAAGAAAAACGAAGGGTATGGCCTTTCTGTAACCAGCCTTGTGTGAAGTTCCAGTGTTCTGACCAGAGATTCGATTGTGAAGTGAACACGGGCCAGAGGTGTTCATCCTGAACATGGCTGGGCCGGCGTTCGATCTTGTCATTAATAAAGATATCCCCATTTCGGATTTCTAACTTCTCGCCGGGTAACCCCACCAGCCTCTTAATGAAGAATTTGGTTACGTTTTTTTCAACGGCTTTCGGCGGCGCAAGAAATACGATTACGTCCCAACGCTGGGGTTTGTTACCGAAGCTATAAGCGGTTTTGTTGACAAGAACCTTGTCCCCGCCGTCTTTGGGATAATTTCCGGCTCCATGAAGTGTTGGTTCCATGGAACTGGTCGGAATAACATATATTTCCATAAAAGTCCGTTTGATCAGTATGGCCATGACCAGGGCCACGCACAATGGTTCAATCCACTCTCTTGTGAAGTGTCGGAGGTAGTTGAATACGGTTATTTCATTGCAGAAGGGACAGAGGGTGTGTCCGATATTTTTGTGTTCGGGCGGGATGTCGTAGCGTCTGTTACAGTGGGAACAGGTTGCGGAATCCAGTGCGCGCTTCTTGTGTTTTTCAATTAAACGAGATGCCATAATCGGTTTCAGGAATGATGCCCGGCCTGTGCATGCGCATGGACAATCCTGTCAGGAAATAAAAAGATTGATGACTGCAGCTGAAAGGAAAACAAGTACAGCGGGTATTCAGCGCGGATCGTAGATTATCTTTTCTTCTTTAGGCGATTTAAGCTTACTTCAATCAACGTATTTGCCCGTTTTCGGGTGATATTGATCAGGCACAGTTCGTTTGTATTGTGAAACTGCAAGATAATGGAGGTGTCTGAGCGCTGAATAACTTTGCAGTCTTGCCAGTTGCAGATAATCATCTGCTTTTTGTAAAAGTCTGCTACTTCGTCAATGGATGTTTCCCCTTCGTACATTAGTTTTGCGTAGCGGAACGTTGTTGCCTGGTGCGCAAAAGACCGGCTGGCAAGCAGTTTGAATTTGAATGGAACCGGGATGTCATCAAACTGGAGTTTGCGGCCCATCTTCAGGGGTTTGGGTTCGGTCGATACATCCGGGCGGGTTGAACTTCGCGGACATCCGCATGAAAGCAGGGCTATAGCTAAACCGGTTACGAAAATACAAAGTGTACGAAGTGTCATAGTTTTCTCCTTATAAGCTCATCAGTATTATGATAGATTTGAGTGATTTCTTCTCTGGACAGACCAGCGCCGAGAAGGATCCTGTCCATGAATTTTTTATCCAGTATGTCGTCTGGACCATGGCTGTCAAAGCCGTGAACAAGATTGGCGTTCAGTGAACGTGCCAGGCTGGCGACATGTCCGTTGGTATAGCAGTGACCGCCTTTGGAGGTCAGCTCCAGGTAGACGTCCTTTTCTGCAGCAAGCCGGACATCATCTTCGGTGATCAGCCCGGGGTGCGCGAGAATATCCACACCGCACATGATGGCGGCCCGGTTGGTTCCAGGCGGAACTTTTTCTGCAATGGACTCACCATGGCCGATTACAATCTCAGCGCCCTTGTCTCTGGCGAGCTTGACCGCATCATGATAGAGTTCTGGTTTGACGTGTGTGATCTCGACGCCGGGAATCAGCGAAATGTCATATGCGTTCTTGGTACTTTCAACAAACTTAAGCGTGCAGTCGATCACAAACTCATAGTTGCCGAAGTCCACATGATCGGTAAATACAATGGTTTTGCAGTTCTTTTCGAGGTGGCAATTGACCACTTCGGAGAAGACGAGACAGCCGTCGGAAAGGAATGTGTGGTTATGTAAACTGTGCATAAATTAATATGATAAATACTTACTGAATAAAGTCAAGAATTGACTCGATAAAAAAAGTTGATAAAAAATATATTTTTTCAGTTGACTTTCTCAGGCAAAATGATATATTCTCTTTCCTCTCAAATTGAGAGGCGTAGCAGTTATCGAAACCGACGAATAATTGTTCGTCGGTTTTTTCTCTCTAATTGAGAGTATTTGTTCTTTGAAAAAAAACAGACAAGCCCTCGAAAACGAAAGAGCGATCAAATGTAGTAGGACAGACTTTTTTAGTTTTATAAGGAGCTTCGGCTTCTTGATTGTATTAAACTGAAGGGTTTGATCCTGGCTCAGAGTGAACGCTGGCGGCGTGGATAAGGCATGCAAGTCGAACGAGAAAGTTTCCTTCGGGAAGCGAGTACAGTGGCGAAAGGGTGAGTAATGAATAGGCAACCTGCCCGTAAGTCAGGTATAACCCACCGAAAGGTGAGCTAATACCGGATAGTATCAGGTGTCTGCGGACATCCTGATTAAAGTTGGGGATCTGCTTCGGCGGACCTGATGCTTACGGAGGGGCTTATTTCCTATTAGCTTGTTGGTAGGGTAATGGCCTACCAAGGCAAAGATGGGTAGCCGGTCTGAGA
>CAZGEP010000056.1:0-4656 GCA_964524955.1 uncultured Planctomycetota bacterium
GGTTAAGGGTTCCAACCGTTTTATTGTACGAATTTCGCAGGGCCTGGTGAAAAAAGTAAAGAAGCTCGGGATCCAGGGATTTATCGACATGGATCCCATGTCTCTTTTATAAAAAAGAACTTTACTTTCCGATGGAACTGCTTACAATATATTATCTTGGCGTATTATCTATTCTCTGGAGGAAAAGTTATGGCCAGAAGAAAACGAGTTCAACCAAAAAAGAAGGACAAGCGCGGCACAATCCTTTTTATTGCGCTTCTGCTTGCGATTATCAGCGGTATTGCAACCTACACCATCTACCTGGTTCTTCAGGATACAAAGCTTGTATACAAGCAGAAGCTGTCCAAAGACAACATGGACAATTTTGTTTCTGAACTGGAAAAAGTGGAAAATGACATTCGGTATATCACCAATGAATATTCCAATGCGGAAAAAACCGGCCTGCTGGATCGGTACAAGGATATGTATGCACAGCTTCACGGCAAGGCCTTTGAAGGTGACGATCCCGTAGAATACGAAGGGGAAAACAATCTGACGGAAAAACATAAACGCCGCTGGCAGAATGCCAGAGATCTGGTTCTTGGTGAAGGACTGACCAGCTATTACAATGCCCTGATGAAAAAATACGAAAATCAGAGAGAGGTAAAAAACCAGAAAAACATCCTGATCAAGGAACTGAACAAAGATATCCAAAAGCATGCCCAGACACTTAAGGTAGAACGGGAAGTACACAGCAAGGAAATCGCGAAAGAGCGGAATCGACTGGAGGAGCTCAAGGAAAACAAGAAAAATCTTCGCAAAGATTTCCGGGAAAAGAGTACCCAGCTCAGTCTGATCAAGACAGGGCTCGGAAAACGGCTGGACGAAATTAAACACGCGGGTGAGAGCATCCGTACGGTTGAAGAATTGAACAAACTGACCAAGGAGGAATTGGTTGCCGAAGCGGAAAAGGAAGGGATTGAAAATATCGAAGTCTTTGATAAAAGCGACCTGGTCAAAAAGATCTTTCAGAAAAGACAGATCGACGGCAAAGTGCTTTCGGCAAATATGGATCGCCGGATTGTGGTCGTCAACCGCGGAAGTGCGGATGGTGTAGAACCCAACCAAACCTTTGAAGTATTCAGTCTGGAGCAGGGAATTGTAAAACGTCCCAAGGGAAGTATCAAGATTAAAAAAGTAGAAGACCAGATCAGCTATGCGCAGGTTGTTACACTTAATGATCCGCTGCATCCGATTATCGACGGTGACTGTATTGGACATATTGAATACAAAAAAGGTGAAGCCAAAGCATTCGTGCTGACCGGTAATTTCACGCAGAAATACAACCGCCGTGAACTGGATCTTATCATCAAGGGAGGCGGCGGCCGAATCGAAGACCGCATCGGCGTGGGAACAGATTACCTTGTTGTCGGAGAAGCTCCAGGTGAATTACCGCCGGAAAAAACCATTGAAAGAATCGTTGAACTCTATCTCTACAATGATAAATCTCTGGAATACATTCAAAAAGAATTCCGGCTCAAACCCGAACTGGCGAATTACACAACCATGCTTTTTTCTGCACGGGAACTGGGCATCCGAATTTTTAATGAAAGCAAACTGCTTGAGTTTCTCAAGTGGCAGGAAAAAGAAACCTTTGAGTTAAAAGAAATGGCGGATACCGCTTCGGTAAATGAGTGATCGGATACAAGTAAGACAGGCTTTCCATTACGCACAGCGAAACGAATCATATTATTGCCTGCTAATCAAGTCCACAGCATGTAATTGTCCACATTGTTCTTCTGTTATCCCTTTCGTCACAAACCGAATACAAGAACCCTAACCGATTTTTTCAAGGAGCAGCAACTGTGTTACATAAAGAGGCAACGGATTTTTTGAAACAACTCGTGGAGACTCCCAGTCCGTCGGGTTTTGAAACAGAAATTCAACAGATTATCCGAAAACGAGTTTCGGATTGTGCAGATACCGTTACAACAGATGTTCACGGCAACCTGATTTTTGCGTTCAATCCGAAAGGTGCTCCCCGGATCATGCTCTGCGGCCATTGTGATGAAATCGGCCTGATGGTTACCTATATCGACAACGACGGCTTCATCTATGTAGACAGTATCGGGGGCGTGGATCCCAATATCCTGCCTGGACAGCGCGTGATAATTCACGGCAAAAAAGATGTCTTCGGCATTGTGGGCAAGAAGGCGCTTCATCTGACGAAAAAAGAGGAGCAGGGCAAGAACAAAAAAATGGAAGACCTGTGGATTGATACCGGTGCCAAGGACAAGAAAAGCATTGAAAAGACCGTTTCCGTTGGAGATGCCATTACCCTTGAAGCCGGTTATAGAGACCTACAGAACGGACTGGCTGTAGCCAGGGGGTTTGATGACCGAATCGGTGCCTTTGCTGTTGCCGAGGCCTTCCGCATGCTGGCCAGGGGCTCCAAAATAAAGGCCGCTGTTTTTGGTGTATCTTCGGTGCAGGAGGAAGTCGGTCTGCGAGGTGCCCGGACCAGCGCCTATGGAATCAACCCGGATGTAGGCATTGCGGTTGATGTCGGTTTTTCCTCGGATCACCCGGGCATGGACAAAAAGAAAATCGGTGATATTTCCCTGGGTAAAGGCCCCATGATTGCCAGAGGACCGAACATCAACCCCGTCGTTTACAAACTGTTGCTCAAGGCAGCGAAATCTGCAAAGATTAAATACCAGGTCAGCGGAGAATCCTCGGCTACGGGAACCGACGCCAACGTCATCCAGGTCACTCGATCCGGTGTAGCCGCCGGGCTGGTATCCATCCCCAACCGGTACATGCACTCTCCGGTGGAAGTTGTTTCCCTCAAGGATGTCGAAAACACAGCAACGCTGCTGGCTGCATTTGTTAAGAACCTTAAACCAGGACAGAGTTTTATCCCTGAATAATTCAACATTTATTACAGGAGAATCAGAAAGCCATGGCCAATCAATCCAAATCAACCAACATCACCTGGACTGAAGGAAAAATCACACGAGACCACCGGGAAAAACTTCTTGGACAGAAAGGGGCGACGCTCTGGTTTACCGGCCTTTCCGGATCCGGGAAATCCACCGTAGCCCAATATCTTGAAGCAATGCTGGTCAGCGAAGGTGTGCTGGCCTTTTGCCTGGACGGAGACAATGTCCGGCACGGACTCAACAAGAACCTTGGTTTTTCTCCATCTGACAGGGAGGAAAACATTCGCCGCATCGGTGAAGTGTCCTGGCTTTTTACACAGGCCGGCGTACTCACGCTGGTTTCCTTTATCTCCCCTTATATCAAAGACCGGCAGGCAGCCAGAGAGCTGATGGGAAAAAAAGATTTTATTGAGATCTACGTGAAATGCGGGCTGGAAACCTGTGAAAATCGGGATCCCAAGGGATTGTATAAGAAAGCACGTGCAGGCGAAATACCCGAATTCACCGGAATCTCAGCGCCCTATGAAGCACCTGAGAATCCTGAGATTACAATTGAAACTGACAAGTTATCTGTTGAAGAGTGCGGAACTCAGATATTCAGCTACCTGAAAGAAAACGGATATTTGGGATAAACGTTACGAATAACCTTCTTGCGGCCCCGATCTGGTCTTTGTATGTCAACGACCAGATGGGGTCGATTTTCTTCAGAATATTCTAATTTGATATCATACTGTAAAGACAAATTAAAACAGAAAAAGTTAGATAAAATTCTCTCAAAATTCGTGTTGATATTGCATGCTTTAAAAGATAATGTCCCTTGCATTTCGGTCCGCCTCGGACGCGCCCATGGTCCTGGTGGCTTCGCACGGACCCTTTACCTGGGGAGCATCGGCGCGAAAAGCTGTGAAAAACAGTGTGATCCTGGAATACCTGGTCCGTATGGCCGTCCAGACCCGAAGCATCAACGCCGATATTCAGTTTATCCAGCCCGCGCTTCTGACCCGTCACTTCAACCGCAAGCACGGCAAGTCCGCGACATACGGACAAAAGCGGTCGACAGTCGATGGTCAATAATCGATTGTTGTTTATGGAGTACTACACTCGTCTTGCGGATGCGGATTATCTCCAATCATCCTTCCGTGGATGAGGCCAGGATTGTGGCTTTGTATGGATAGATTTTTTTTCCATCTGTAAATACCGTGACCAGCCGGATGAATATCCGTCGGGCACCGGCTGGCCCCGTGATCAGGACTTCAAAGCCGGATGGAAAATATTTTGACAGGTAATTGAGCGTACCGGGTTTTGCGGCAAATACCGGTGTCTGGTTGTTCAGCCCGGTAACCGGAAACATGGGGTCTCCCGCATCATCAAAAGTGTTGAAGGAAATCGATACAAAAGTACCACTCATCAGGCTTCGTCCGCCGACAAGTTTTCTTGAGCTTTTTATGGCAATCTCATGGGTTGCATCCGGAGCGGCTGCTATCTGCCAGTCGGCCCCATTGGGTTCAAAATAATAAAAGGCTTCTGCCACATTATTCCGGCTGTAATCCCAGGCCGTTTCCACTTTTTCAAGCTTACCTGAGTTGGAGATATTTTCCGGCCGGACCCCCGTGTTTACCAGACCGGAAACAATATCCGAAAAATCATCCGGATTCTCAACACGAATAACATCCAGTCCCTTGTAATCCGCGTAAATAGTGCTTTCCGCTTTCACCAGAGCCAGCGATGTCTTTAC
>CAZGEP010000056.1:4666-25840 GCA_964524955.1 uncultured Planctomycetota bacterium
AGGCGTTTCAGAGAGATAGTAGATTTCAAACCGGTACAGGCCCACGTTATAGGTCTTATCATCATCCGCAGGATCATCTTCGGGGACAACAATACGAAACGGAGAGGGGCTGTCCGCAGTACCGTCCTTATCCAGGTCAATGATGCCGTCATTGTCAAAGACAATCTGAGCCGGAGAAAGGCGTCTGGCCATCATGATGCAGTTTCCCACGATAATGTTATCCCATTCCGGGGAGGTCGTATCCATGGTGCCTTTCGGGGCAATATCCGGGAGGGTGGAATCAGTGAGCATCTGCGGATGGTCGGTGAAATTAACGATATTCAGGTAATCCTCTTCCACTGCACTGGTATATCCGAACAGATCTTTGGATTCATGGATTTCATCTTTGAGTTGCGCCAGTGTGGAGAGCACTTTGTTGGAGACCAGTTGATAGCTGGTAATAACACTGATCTCTTGTTTCGAGCCTGTTACTGCGTAACTGACCAGCACAAACATGACCGAGACCAGCATCAGAGAAATTACGACTTCCACCAAGGTGAATCGTCTGGGGGTTGGTTTGCGGTGTATCATCAATCAATACCTTTCTACAAAAATACGCTGCTGGTGATAGCTGTAATGGGTCTGGAGGTAATTGCCGGATGCATCTTTACGGTAGGCTTCAATACGCAGATAATAGACGCCTTCTGGAAAGTCCGTCCGGTTGGATATGTCCCAGTTGTAGGTGTAAATCCATGTGTCGTTGGTTCCGTTTGCGTCCATGTCTTCGGCGCTGATAAAGGTGTCGCCGTTGATTTCATTGGCGCTGTGCTCTTCATCCTTGCACACGCCTTCGGCAACAGTTTCATCATCCTGTATGTATTTCCATGTTTCCAGTCCGTCGTCGGAGTAGAGGATCTTGAAGAAGATCTTGGAAGAGGGGGCCACGTTTGTCTGGTTGTACGTGTCCAGTCCCTGGTCGGAGTAGGAATCACCGTTCCAGCGGTTCCAGTCGATCTTCCATTTGATGTTGATGTTGTCCCAGTCTTCAATTCGGGTGGTGTCATTGGGAAAGACGACCCGAAGATGCGGAAGCTGCGGGAATTCGGCCGGGGCAATGGAGTCACCGCCGGCCCGGAGAAATCCGTAGAGCAATCCGATCAGCGAATACCGGGCAATGAACGAACTTCCGATTTCCTGCGTCATGGAGATACCATTGACCGCGAATACGGCTTTTCGGGTGGTATCGGACGGGTTATACACCTGCATGAGTCCGCTGGTGTAGTTGCCTCCGCTGTGCAGATACAATGTCTGGAACACACTGCCCCGGGTACGCAGGGAGTTGAAGGGCGCCCGGCCCCATTCATGCGGTTTGGATGCACCGTCGTTTAAGCGGAACGGACGGTTGGAATCCACCTGATTGGGCATGATAAAGGAAAAGATGGTCTGCAGTTCATCCTGCACGGTACTGGTCATGCTTCCGGTGCCGCCGGTGGAATCATGATCAAACCGTGTGGAACCGCCGTCATTGGACAGATTGTAGAATGTGCAGCATCCTTTGGTTTGACCGCGCCGGCCCGCGCAGTCATCCGACCAGTTGTAATTGGCACCGTCCGAGCGGTTGATCCGGTAATAGGTCGGAGCGCTTACGTTTCCGGTTGTGATCCAGTCTTCATAATCCGAGTCCACAAAAAGATCACCGATCCAGTACCGGCCGATCCAGCCGCCTTTGCGGATTACTTTGGTTCCATCGCCGCGCAGGCTTCCGCCTGCGCCGGAATCACAGATGCTCTGTTCGGTGCCGTCCGAGGTGCCGAACGGGTCGCCGTCCAGCGGGATACTGTCGGGAAAACCGTTTGCCGAGTCATAACCGATTTCATTGCCGATTCCGATGTAGTAGTAGGAATATCCGTTGATGGTGGTCCAGAGTCCGTTACAGGACATCAGCCCTTCGCGGATCCACAGAAAGTATTTGGGCATGTCCACTTCGATCTTGCCTTCCCAGCTGTCCGTGCAAACATCATAACCGGTAAATCCGCCGGAACTCTTGTCTTCTCCGGAAAAGTACCAGTTGAATCCGTTTCCCGCCTTCACGTCAAGGTACGGGCAGTGTCGCGCATCACCAACGGTCTGGTATTTTTCGGAAAACGGAACCAGGGGTGCTTCGTGGAGTGTAATGTCTTTGACTCCGTCGTTATTCGTGTCGCAGTCGGTGATCCATGTCTGGGTGTGGGAGTTGTTGGTGGTACGCGCGCTCCATTCATACCAGCCCACAATGGATTCAATGCCTTTGTCTATGATGTCTCCTTTGGAAAAATCCGTTGCGGCAAAAAAGGGCGTGTCATCTGTAGCAACGATATTGGTGCTGCAGTCACCAAGCCCGACATTTTCTTTGTAATTCAGGTTTCCGACCAGTGTCTGAATGGAAAGCGGCAGCATGATTCCTCCGGCGCTCGCGCTTCCTTCCAGTGTCGCATCCGTGATTTCACCCTGCTGTTGCACACTGAGTGCAGTGGCGCGTATGTTTTTCATTACATTGAGCGACGGGAGGCTAATGACCCAGCGGGCTGTATTTTTGTAATGGCTGGAATTTGAATCAACCAGTGTATAGTCATTGTCTGCCGGGTCGAATTCATTCTGCACCGGGCAGGGGATGTATTCGAGGCCGTACATCCTGTAACTCGAACTCAGGCCGCCTTCTCCGGTTTTATACGGTGCCCTGAGCGGGGAGTTATGCAGCTTGATCAGGATGCAGTGTTGCCCGGTGATATTATCACCGGTATTATCGCTCTCGGACACAACAAAGACTTTCTGCACTTCGGCCCACATGGCCGTGTAGTCCGGAAGGTCGGCGGAATCGTTCAGAGAGACTCCGACAGGTTCCCAGGCGGTTCCGTTCCAGCGGTAGACGGTGCCGTTGTTTGTGGCTCTGGCAAAGAATTTGTTATTCTGGGGTGTTGCGGGCAGCGAGGTTTCATCTGCTACTTCATCGTAAGCATAATCATAGCTCAGACCGTCGTACGTACCCACGGGCCGTGTCGCACCCAGGGTGTTGACGCAGAGTTTGTTGCTGTCATCGGTGATAATGGAGAAATCACCGGTCCAGTTGGGACATTGAAATCCCTGCATGGCCTCGTAATCTTTGCCTGTGTCCACCCATGCGGATCCGTTCCACATGTATACATCACCAGTGTTTCCGTTGGCCATGGTGCCTACAATGCCGAATTCCTTGTTAGCCGAAGGCTCGGCAGGAAGCGATGCAACGTCGGCGGAATTGACATACTGCATCTCACTGACCCAGTCGGTACCGTTAAAAACTTTCATCTTGTTGTCGTCCGTAGTAATGATTTTATCATACGTGTCAAAACAGAATGGGGCGGGAATGGTCTTTTTGGCATAGCTTACATAGTTGCCGGCGGTATTATTGACGCCACCTTCGTAGATGGTGATAAAGTCGGACAATTTCATACGGTTGATGTATTCGTTGCAAAAGGCTTCCCAGGCAAGGAATTCCGTGTTAAGCTCTCCTCGAATATGGGTGGAACGGCCCAGTTTGATGAGAACGGAGATCGGGCCTTCATTGATATCATCCAGTCGGTTGCCGGCTGCGTATGACGTGGACGGATCCTGTAGAAAGGAGTAGACCCGGAGCCTGGGCGATTCGTTGTCGTCAAAACGCATGTTTTCCGGATGTGTAACCACACGTACGCCGCTCAGGTCCAGGGTGCCGGAACTGTGGTTTTCCTTGATTTCGCTGTCTGCCTCAGCAGAGCGGGGCGGGCAGAAGGCGGGATCGGAAAAATTGCGTATCGGCGGTGTGGGAATCAGCTCGCCGTGCAGGTTGATGAACAGAGCGTTTTTGTATTTTTCGGGATGCAGATAGAGATCGTCCAGAAGCAGCCGGTAGGTGAGTTCATTGTTCGGCGGTGCTTCATTGGTATCCGGGTAGTTGTACCGCCACTTGACCTGCATGTCTTCATTTCGCTTTTCCCAGAACTGAATCGCATCGTGATACCGCATACAGTTGTTGTAGGTGTCGGCCAGGGAATACGGGTATTTGTTGTACGGATTGTATTCGTCGTAGCGCTGACCCGGAGGGGCATCCAGGTTGTCATTATAGGTGTTCAGGTACGGCCGGTTGGGATACAGTGCATCGGCAGAAAGGTCGCTTCGCATCAGTCCCCGCATCAGAGACGGTACGTAATATTCAGCGGTCGCGGATCCGGCGGGCATTACGGCCGGGTAAAAATACGGGTTCGGAATAGAATTCCGGGATTCGTTTTCGATGTTGATGTATGGTGCATAAAACCGGTCCCGACCGTATCCCATCTTGGTAATCCAGTGCGTGCGCAACTCCAACCCGGGCACTCGGCTTTGAACATCATTGATCGCGTTCTGGGCCTGGGGGATCAGGTTGTTCATGTAGACCCACCACCCCGGAACATTTTCAATTGCAATGCAGTAAACGTCATAGACCTGGGTGGCTGGAAAATTGGAGACTGCGCTGGTGCGGAGCACGGCCCAGATCTCGGCCAGTTCGTATGTGTCGGTATTGGTATCAGATGTTTTGAATATCTGTACTTTTACCTGGCGCACATCCTTTGAATTCGAATTGCCGAACATGGCAACCGTAATTCGTCTGGAGTACCGCCATGAGGTGTCCGTGGTTCCGGGCCGGACTTTGACGTTTTCGCTGATGGGGTCATCCGGAGTGCTGATATCCTGAATCGTTAGAAATTTGCTGGTGTTGTTGGCACCGTCATTCAGACTGTCGAGGATTTCCGCGTCCTCTCCGGAGGTTTCCAGAAAGGTTTTAACTTCATTCAGTATCTGAATGGCTTTCTGGAGGGCGAAGATCCGATCGGTTGTACGCTCAGTGGCCTTGGTTTCCATTGCCGTAAACCGTGCGACCGAAGCAAGGATAATGGCCATGATGGCGGCGGCGATTAAGACTTCAACCACTGTGAAATTTCTGATTCGGGTACTCATGATATCTCCTCCTGAAAACCGTGAACAGGAATAAGGTTTAATGTATATCCGGCAAAGTGTCTCTTCTGTCTTTGTTTCTGTGTCCGGTCATCCAGGTTTCATTCGGCACCATCTTGGGTGAACCGAGCATTCGGTACTGGCCGATATATGCCTGGACCTGATTGAGGATGTTCGGGTCATAGTAGACCTCGGCAAAGTCCGCGCCGATACCTTCCACAACCACCTGGTTGTGGGATCCGCCGGAGGTCATTTCCAGTCCCGCCATTACACAGCCGTAGAAAGTACTGACCGCCTGGTTTACAAATGTGCCGGTAACACAGATCAGACCGTTGTAACTGTGTCCGGTTCCGGTCAAAGAAAGATTGCCGTCTACAAAAAGTATTCCCGAACCTCTGAGCCGGGTGGTTGAGTCAAATGCAGCATCGCCGTCAATAAATATCAGGTACATGTCCGGCAGGAGATCGGGAAGATCGGCTACGGTTTCCGCGTAAAGATCCGCCAGGTTGCTGAGTTCCTCTTTTCGTACGGAGAAAATATCATAAACCCCGATTTGGAGATTCTCCGGTTCGATTGATTTCAGGTTGTTGCTGAAGCCGAAGAATTCGGCGCCGTTGTTGTCCACTGAGCCGGTACTGTTCGGATAACATACGCCGAATGTGGAACCGCCCGAGGATGCCACGAAACGTACCCGTGAGCCAAGGCGTACGTAATCACCCCGCGAAGAAATTATGCCGGCATTCTGCGGTATACGAATGGTGAGTTTTCTGAATTCTGCGGACAGAACCACGTTTGCCTTGATTTCCTTGAGTTTCCGACCGGCAACATCAGGGTCATCCCGGTTGGTTTCATATACCATACCCACGGACTTAACTTCCCAGATCGCGCCTGTATCCTGTGCTCCGAAGGAATAATGACTGGTTTTGTCCCGAACGTCCTGCTTCCATACCTCATATCTTCCCCAGCGATTCGCACCCAACTGGAACACCCGTACGACTCCGATTTCCGGAATATTGGAATCCGGTGTAGACATGACCGCTCCGCAGACCGGGCAGTTCTTTTCCGATGCCGGCTCTCCTGCCACATGCGCTGTTTCATATCCGCATTCCGGGTTTGTGCACACATCCATGAATACCATTCGGGCATGGTGACTGTATGGGCTTGAGTCATCTACATCCACGGGCTGGTTCCGTCTGAACCAGGAGAGAGATTCCACAATCCCGGCTTCGGCAAAGTTAATTGCCATTCCCCTGTAGTTGGCTTCCATTTCGACATTGGCCTGTGTCTGCTTGATAATAATAGAAACCAGCATCATCATTGCAAAAATAGAAGCCATTCCCACTACAACAACAAAAAGAATGGCGCCTCTTTCTTGTGAATTATGGTTTTTCATGATAGGATTTCCTTAGAAAAATGAAAATCGTCTGGTTGACGATTATACCTATATGCAAGTACTGTGCCGAAAAGAAAGAATAGCGTTAAAACATCATAAAATGTTTACAGGTAATTTTTTGTGTTAAAGAGCAGGAGCAGGGCCTTTGCAGAAGAAAGATATATGTAACTTTTATGCTACGCAATTGGTAGCTGTTGTGCTACATGCAGTGGTTTTCAAATCACAATGATGAACCGGGTGAGTTTCTTCCGGTATTTGGATTTTCATTGAAAACCATGTATTTTTTTTACTTTCTTTGCATGTTATACAGTAATTTCAAGAGGGGGCGGCAATGAGCGCCCCCGCATTATCATGTTTTTAACCGTGGTCCAGCCACAAATTTTGTCGAAAACCCAAAAAAGGATAGCCAATGGCTTTAACTGTCATTGCGTATCCTCTGAATGTACAACTGTGTATGTTTTACTGCTCTGACCCTGTGATAATATAGCCGCCAACCATAAAACCGGTTACTGACGACGGATTCTCCAGGGTTAACTCCCACGTTCGGGTATATGAATCATTGGGAGCAAACGAACCCTGACCTCCCTGGGGATAATGCATATATGGAAAATACGTATTTGTGATACCATCTTCATTGGTTACAATGGTGGCCATTTTCTCCAGGTTGCTTTCATGATTGTATGTATTTAGAATGTTATCCTGGCCGAAGGTTTCAATAATTGCAATTACAGCTCTGGCATTGGTAACCGTTTGCTGAAATTCATTGGTCAGTGTCATCTGTCCTTTGAGTACTCCAGTGGCTGAGTTCCATTCGGTAATCTGGGCTTCCACCTTAAAGCCTGCCTGGATATTCCTCAGCGCTGCAAAGGCATTGATTCTTCCGGCCCCAAGCTGTCCGGTGTAGGATGGATTGAGTTCGTTGAGCGGTGTGGCGGATTCCTTAAGAATTCGTTCAATCTCATGTCCTTCTGCAGCTGCGTTTCTGCTTTTGATCAGGCAGGCAAGTCCGGCCACCATGGGGGTTGCCATGGATGTACCGCTCATGCTCGAATACGTGCCATTGATATACGTGCTGTAGATGCTGCTCCCCGGAGCCGAAATATCCACCCAGGGACCAAAATTGGAAAAGGAGGACTTGACATCCGACTGATTCGTGGATGCAACGGCCAGCACATTGTTGCAGGCTGCGGGAAAACATGGAGTGGATACATTGTCGTTGCCGGCAGCGGCCACAATAATTTTTCCTGCCATCCAGGCTTCATCAATGGCTTCCTGCAGTGACGGTGGTGCGGATGATCCGGACAGGCTCATGCTGATCACGCTGACTTCCGGAAAACTGGCTGCAAACCGGATTCCTTCAACAATATCCGACCAGCTTCCCTTTCCTTCAGAGTCCAGCACCTTTACCGGCAGGATTTTGCAGTTCCAGTCCACACCGGCAACGCCCGTAGAATTATTCGATGACGCAGCAGCAATGCCTGCACAATGGGTTCCGTGGCCATTGTCATCATCTCCCATCTGGGTGCTTCCCACAATACTCAGTCCCTCGTTGTACATCTTTCCCGCCAGATCCGGATGATCCCGGTCCACGCCGGTATCTATAATCGCGATGACCGCACCGGGATCTCCGGTTTCAGTATCCCAGGCATCTTCCAGTCCGATCTGCGTAGCATGCCACTGCTGGGAAAAACTCGTATCATTGGGCGTGGTCTTGCTGAGCTGAGCCAGATAAATCGCTGCCTTTTGCAGAGCCTGGGCCTGGGCGATTTCGTCCGGAGGGATACGGACCATGGCATTGACATGCGCCCTGTTTACATCCGGATTCATGTTCATCCGATCCCGGAACTCCAGCATATCTTCCCCTATGGGTATGCGGATTCTGCGCAGATTGGTTTCCGGAATCCTGCGCAGAAGCTGGGTATTGTTTTCAGAAAAAAACAATTGCTCTTCTTCCAAAGTCAGACCCTCCCGGAGCTCAATAATCAATTCCCCTTTGGCTGCTTCCACCCGCTCTTCAAGGTCCGGGTCAAAAACGTGATCATAATCCGGGTCATCGACAAATTCAAATTCTTCGGGCGGCGGCAGGGGTTCGTCGGCAAAATCATCCGGGTGAGAATCAATTCTGTTACCAATAAAGTCATTATACATGACATCTTCTTCCGGGGGAAGCTGTTCCTGTAACCGGCGCCCGGTCTCAACCGGTGCACTCTTATTTGTATTGGCGTCCAGCTGTGCAAGCTCAAAATGTTCAAAATGAAAGTTACCCAGAACCGGCGACTGCCGCTGCTCATTGGGATCGGAGTCTGTAGGCGTGGTCTGGGTTGTTGCTGCGGCATCCCCTCCTCCGCCACTGCTGCCGCATCCTGCGACCATGCCTGCGATGATTACAGCCATACACCTAAATATCCATTTCTTCATTTCCTTCCTCCCTTCAGTAACTGCAATCCCGAAATTTTGTCTCCGGGGGTTACGGCGTTTTCCGAAAACCATCCCTGGTTCATTTCCAGCGCATACAATGCTTTTTCAGCCGATGTATGTGAATCCAGGGTATGGGGTTGCATATCTTCAATATTCAGGATTACACCATCAGCGGATATAAACGCAATGGAAAGCGGGATTATGGTATTCTTCATCCAGAAACTGAGAATATCCGGGGTGTCAAAAACAAAGAGCATTCCCTGATCTTCGGGCATATGCTCTCTGTGCATCAGGCCTGTTTTGCGTGTTTCCTTTGTGTCCGCGATTTCCACAAGAATGGGGTTGTTTTTTATGACAAGTCTTTTTTTCTCAAGCACAGGACCGTGCGTTTTGATACGCGATTCGGCCGGTGGTTTTAAGTATTCTTCCAGGGCCGAGGTATCACAGAAAAAAAGAAATGAAAGTGTGGATATAAAGAGAAAAATGAATGCAGCAGCGCCGAATGAAAACTTCTGCTCCCTGTTTTTCTTCGGTTCCGTATTCATAGGCATCCTGCAATAGAAACGTCAGTCTTCAGACGGAAGAAGGGGGTGTTGGTTACATCACAACAACCCCTTCTTGATTGTGCTTGATAAAACTGTCTTACGCGGGCAGTACGCTGAGTTTTTTGCCCGGACAGAACTTTACCCGTCCGTCCGCCTTGGCAAAGAGCGTGTAATCACTTCCCACGCCTACATTCATACCAGGCTTGAATTTAGTGCCGCACTGGCGAACCAGAATGTTGCCGGCCCGAACCATCTGACCGTCACCGCGCTTGAGTCCGCGAAATTGCGGATTGCTGTCGCGACCATTTTTTGTTGAACCTTGTCCTGTTTTGTGTGCCATTGTTTGAATCTCCTGAAATTTATTCCATATCTATATCAAAGAAAATTTCTACTTCACCACCGCCGGAACGGCTTCCATAGTTGCTTTCACTCGGAAACGTGACTTTTACGTGAATCCGTGTATATTCAAAACTATCATCAGCCGTCCCGTCATTATCACCGGTGTAATCCCCGTCCAGGAATGTCGGCCCAATGCTGTAAATCAATATGGTAGAATTGTTCCCCGAGCTGATAGTATCACCGTACGTTAAATCAACAAGCCCGGAAACACCGATGTCTGTCGCGGTTTCGGATTCACTGATTGCACCCGTACCGGCATCTACTGTTTTCGTCTTTTCATAATTGGTTGCGCTGACTTCGACCTTGGTACCTGCAACCGGTGGATTACCTTTGTCATCTTGCAGGAAAAGTACAAATACAAATCGATCGGTTTCTCCGGCTCCGGGAACTGCAGTCACATGGGTCTTGGTGGTATCATAAAAAATCGAGGGGCTGATGGGTCCGGAAAAGAGTATAGCGGAGCGGTCCATGATGCTGGAGTCAATTTTACTGCTTCCCTGGCCGGTACTTATACTCTTGTATACAGGAGATGCACCGGTGTTGTCAAACTCCACCAGACGGCTGCCACTGGCACCGCCTACATATAATTTCTGACTAACCACTTTCAACCGTGCGATATCCACGCCCGTGTAGGTGGTATCCAGTGCTGTCCATATGTTGTAGTCTCCGTCGTCAGAAATGAATACTCCGCCGGTTTCCGTGCCACAGTACAGCCGGCCATTTGTGCTGTCATAGTCATAAGCAATGCAGGTAACAGCCTTGTAGGTGTCAGCGGTCAGATCCACTTCCGAATTGGTATTCCGGTCAAAAAATACATCTTCGCCGCTCGTGTATGTTCCGCTTGAATCCGCGTCATAATATTTTAAGAAACTGTTGGCGCTTTCTGCGCTCACTCCGGTATCCCCGGCAGTCAGTGAGGCGGCACCGTCAATCACCCGTTCACCCGTATCATAGACACCGTCCTCATCTGTATCGACAAATACCGGCTCTCCATAGTTATAGGCAGCGTTACCGTCAACGTCTTCGTACAGCACATTATCGGATTCAACAAAGGGTGTCAACGGATAATTGTTGTCCGCAGCGCCGGCTCCGTCCAGGAGGGTGTCCGAGGCAGTCGGATGGGTGAGTTGAGTCCAGTCAACACCAGCAAGGTCGGTGGAATCTGCAGTGTAGAAAATTCCATTGGATGCAGAGGCTGCAAATAAATCATCGCCATTGCAAAGTACATCCATAATCTTAACACCGGAAAAGTCGCTGTCATCATCTCCAATATCGGTCCAGGCAAAACCCAGGTTTCCGTCGGTTGCGTCTGAACTGTCAGACTGGCTTCTGAACAGGCCGGAATCCGTGGCCGCGAAGGCGTAATCAGTCGTTCCTGTTTTAAAGGAAGCAAGCCGATTGACATACACGCCTGTGGAAAGTACTGGTGACTGGAGCCATCCGGAACGGTTGACAATCTCTTCCGATCCGTTGTAGTCATACACCCCGTCACCATCTTTGTCATTGAAATACCATGAGTAGGAGGGAAAACCTCTGAGCGTGCTGACCTGGGTCAGTCCGGCTGTTGCGGTTGTGGCCAGGTCATTGTCTTCGTCGAGCACCACCTCGCCTGCGTCGATGGTGTTGTTTGTATTTGCGTCAAATCCGATATCATAGCTGTATGTATCGCTGTCGTACCGGTAATACAGCTCGGCATTTCCCCGGAAAAGCGTGAGCGGGGTGCCGTCCGTGATAAAACTTGAATTCAGGCCACGCCCCGTGGTTGTTACTCCATCAGCATCAATGATCTGATAGGTATTACCGGCGCTGGTATTGTAATAGATACCTTCACCGGCTGTACCGATAATCACATCTGTTTCGGCCTTATCCCGGCCGGACCGGTCCGCCGTGCTACCGACCGGAACAGCGGGATTATCCAGGTAATAGGATGCCAGAGTTACGGATGTAACCAACACACCCGGATCGAAACCGGGCAAGTTGGGATTGTCTGGGGACCGGGCTGATGTCCAGCTGACGCCTTGATTCACACTTTTGAAAATACCCAGGGATGTGGCTGCGAATATTGTATTGGAGGAATTTGCGGGAATAACAAGGTCGAAGACACGTGGTCCAACAAAATGATAAGAACCGTTCTTTTCCTTCCACTGCCGGAGTGCATCATCCACAGAATCGGTTTTAAAGATGCCAGCGCCGTCAGTTCCTATAACAAAGTAATTCGCACCGCTGTCGGTTCCGATGGCCTGGACAGCAATGGTATCCTCACCGCCGGCCATGGCGGTCACGGAAACAAATCCATTAAAGGGTTCCGGATTTTTGGTGGTAATCAGGGTATCCACGGCCTGTCCGTCTACGGTCACCTGGCTTCCTTCAAGAAACATACCGCCGGTTTCATTAGTCAGGAACGTGACCGCGGTGTCATCCGGTACCGCGTCTCCGGCTTCATCCGCCAGGTACGCGGTAAAGTCATCTTCCAGACCGGTCCAGATCCGGCCGGCCAGGTTGTATTTGACCGGAACAATGCCGATACTGGCGCTGGACAGCGGTCCTTCTACAATGGCAATGCCGGTGGATACCGCATACAGGGAAGTGTCCTGAACAACTGTGGCCTTGACTTTTACGGTTCCGGTCTTGAATCCGCTGATCAGGTTGACCGCGATTTCTCCGTTGGAGGTTTCCACACCGTTGCTTGGACTCACGCTCTCGTTGCCACCGGGTCCACTTTCCAAGGTAATGTTTGCTGTAATTTCCAGGGAATCGGATATGTTGTTGTCATAATTGTCTGTAACCACAAAGACCAGCTTGGTGGTTTCCCTGCCTCCGGTTCCCTTAACCCGTACGGTGGCGGGATCCGGATATCCGTCCTTGAGTTTAATAAGTGCGGGTGCTGCGGACCGGACTTCCAGCTGGATGGTCTGAGAGACTGATCCAGCGGTTGCCGTTACTGTATAGATGCCGGCGGTAGTGCCGGAGGAGAATTTCACTTCGTCAAAACTGCCACTGGTGTCTGTAGTGACCTGAGAGGTAATGGTGGTGTTGGTCGAATCGGATGTAGAAAAAGTGACGGATTGGTTGGCAATGGGATCTCCGCCGCTGTCCGTAACCTGTCCGGAAATATCAATGTTGTCTCCGCTGCCGGCCGTGACAAAGCTCTGGTCCGGATTCAATACAATGGTGTAGGGACTAACTGCGGTAAAGGTTGCCGAAGCAGTCTGGGTCATCAGGACCACTGAACTTGCTGTTTCGGTCAAATTGTCCAGTATGTAGGCGGTGACGGTGGCTGTTCCGCTGGTATTCAGGGCGCTGAGTTTGGCCACGGCCTCGCCGTTGATATCGGTCTCGGACGTAACCAGGCTTTCATAGTTGGCGGTATCGGAATTGGTCACTCCGGTTGCATCTGCAGTGGTAATGGATCCCAGGCTGGTGTGAAATCCAACAATCACGGGGTCCTGGGGGGCCGTACCGGAACCGTCGCTGACATTCACCCGTACGGTTCTGGAATCGATTCCATTGGCTTTCAGGTCAGTGATCGGTGATATGGTTACCTGGTAAGGATTGATGGTGATTTGTTGAGACGCGGATATGCTTTGACTGGCGATCTGAGCCGTGACCGTAGCCTTACCCGTGCTGCCAGCCGGAATGGAAAGACTGACCGATGCCGTACCCGCTCCTCCGGTGGTGGCTGAAGCACTGCTCAGCGTACCGGCAGTGGTTGTAAATGCAACGGCCTGTCCGGTGACCGCTTCATCCGAAGCGGTCTTGACTGTAGCCGTTACGGTCGCACTGCCCCCGGCGACGACGGTGGTGTCTCCGGAAATCGATAGGGAAAAGGTGATTCCGGATACATTGATGGACAGGGGGGAGGCGGCCTGGACCGATTCACTGGTATAGGCGTTTACTACCAGTATGTTGGTTGCGCTTCCGGTAGTTCCAGGTGTTACCGTAGCCGTAGCCTGACCGCTGATGGTTGTGCTGCTGGCGGTAATTGTGGATTCATCGGCAAATCCCGCAGTGGAATCATCGGTAAACTCAAAATAAACGGTCGTGCCGTCGGCAACCGTCTGGTTGTTATCATCGGTCACTGTTGCCGTTACTGTGGTGGTGGGATTGGTTCCGGTTATGCTTTCAGGATTTGCGGCAAGGGTTATTTTCGACGGAGGCCCTGCAGTGGATTCTTCGGTTTCGGTCGTGGTGGTGGTTGTGGTGGTTTCATCCGTGGTTTCCTCTTCATCCTCAATATACCGGGCGCCTTTACCCGCATCACAGCCGCCGGTGAAGAGAATAAAACATACACAGAATACAGGAAGGAGTGAGTGCAGGATTTCACGTTTTCTGAATAACTGGAACATAGTAATGCCTCCACATACTTTTTTAAAGGATAGTTTTTGCCGTAACCGTTGTCAACATTTGATATCATCCACCTTTATTCGGGTAAAAGTTTTTCTGAAACCATTTTTGGTTTTGGAGTTCTTTCTCCGCCGAAACTTCATGACCGTAAGCTTCTTTCCCTTGGGATGATCCAGCACGGTTGCTTCCACGGTCGCATTTTCGGGTGCAGCATGGAGCTTTTCACCATCGTGAAGCAGTCTTACTTTGTCAAACGTGATCGAATCACCGGGTTTCAGTTTTTTCTGGTCAATGTCAAGAATCTCACCTTTAGTTACCTTGAATTCTTTTCCTGAGTCTTCAATAATCGCATACATCCAAATGGTTCCTTAAAAAAAAGACAAAAATGGGGCCAAAACTGCAATAATATCTTACCCGAATAGAGAATCAATGTCAAGTTAATTTTCCATACATGATCAACTTTTCATATAGCAGAAAAACCAAACAGGCAAACGGCAGATAAACATTCAGTTTCAACACATCAGAACTGCTGACGATCAGTCGTTCTCTGCCTCCTCTTTTTTCTCTGCCTCCTCTTTTTTCTCTGCCTCCTCTTTTTTCTCTGTATCCGGGTCGGTTTTCTGGTTTTCCTTTTGGGTATCTTTTTCCGGTTCATCATCCGGAGGCGGTGGAGTTAAATACCGCATAACCTGAGGTTTAGCTTTCGGTATCGCAGCTGGTTTATCGTATGGATCCGGTTTCTTTTCAGGTGCAGGTGTCTCAACGGTTTTTTCTTTCTCTTCCGTATCGGCTTTTTTGGTGTCATCTGAAGGTTTCTCAGGAGCCTTGGTTTTCTGCGAATCTGGTTGTTCGTTCTCTTGTTTTTCAGCTGGGGTGTCCGCCGTTGTTTGGTTGGGTTCAGCTGCGTCTTCCTTTTCTTTGTCTTTGTCTTCCGACTCAACTGTTTTATCCGTATCCGTATCCGTATGGGTTTTGTCCGCGGTTTCCGGTTTATCTTCGTCTTTTTTCGCTTCATCGGTCTTTTTCGGCGTTTCCGCAACGGCTTCTTTTTCTTCTTCGCCATCGGATTCTTTTTGCGCGGGTGTCTCTTTTTTTACAGGCTCCACGTATTTTTTCTTTTGTGCGGGCAGATAGTAGAGGGTGTACCATCCAGCAAATGCAGCGCCTGCGGCAATCAGAACAATCAAAACCGGAAAGAAAATACTGGTTTTCTTGTCAACTTCCCGGTAAGCCTTTATTTTCTTACCGTCATCCAGCAGCTCATCATATTCCGCTCCCTCATCCAGCTCTTCCGAGTCCGGTCCTGGTTCACTGTCCGTATCTGCAACAAAATGCATGCGGCGCTTCTTTTTTTTA
Organism: uncultured Planctomycetota bacterium; assembly: GCA_964524955.1. Taxonomy (GTDB): domain Bacteria; phylum Planctomycetota; class CAZGEP01; order CAZGEP01; family CAZGEP01; genus CAZGEP01. The sequence goes on from CAZGEP010000056.1 coordinate 20,084, forward strand.
GCAATTCGTTTTCTAGGGGAACTGCCTTTTTTCACAACCTCTCGCGCGGTTCGCGGAACCGTATCCGAGGGCGGAGGAGCACTTTCCTGCGGAACCTGATTGATATTCATGCATTTCGGGCATTTAATTTTTGTGCCGGGTTTAAAAGCAGAAACATCCAGACTTGCGCCGCATTTCAAACATTGGATGGATTTCATATTTACCCCCTGTTTCCAGAGTCATCTGTTCAACCAGCGTATTGGACGTATTGGGAGAAATCGCGGTTATTTTGTTTTTGATTCGACATTGACTACTTCCAGAAAACCGGTCTCGGTATCATAAACAAATTTATCCGCAACACTCTTCCTGTTATTAATATACACTACCGGTGCGACTTTTCCAGTCTTTTTTATGATAATTTTACCCGTATCAGCAAATACTTCAACATGTTCCGACGTTGATCGGAAGTCATTGCGGCTGGCATTAAATCGTACGTTTTCCTGAGCGGTCAGCTTGAGAATCCGCTGCATTTTCTCATCAAAAAGAAGACTGAGTTTTTCGCAATTCAGAACACCGTTATTGTTTTCCACCCGTACCGCTTTTTTATAGATGAACTGATTCTTTTTGCCGACATATTCCACGGATCCCTGGCTGGAAACAATGGTATTTCCCGTGGTATCGATTTTTGTAATGCTGCTTTTATCATCCAGTTTTTTTGTAAAAAGACGGGTGTCAATGATGGTACGTTTGTGGTTTTCAAGCCGGTAATACTCCCCCGGCGTCCAGCCGTAAAGTTCACTGCCGGAAATATTCAGTTCTCTGCCGGAGACGCGTATGTTTCCGGGAATATTAAACCGCTCCTCTCTGCCCCGCCATACCAGCATTTTTGCGAATATCACGTGACCGTTTTCCACATACACCCGTGTGTTTCCCTTGAGGACAGCGGTTTCCTTGTCCGGCGAAAGAAAGGCCCGGTCTGCCCGGACCGAAAGTCCGGTCTGTCCCCTGACTTCCAGCCGGGGGTTGAAGATTGTCACGCTGTTGTCTTTGTAGTAATCCGCCTTAGCCCCCCTGACCGTCCAGGCCACTTCGGTTGAATTCTCCCGGTAATACGGAAACGTAAAATTCGTGAGCTTTCCCTCAACCGTTTTCTGTTCACGGGTCGTGATATTGCGGTTGATGGAGGCAGAATAAAAAATGTAAAGGATGGAAACGGTAATGGTAATCAGGACCAAAATCGTTACCGCAATATTTCTGGAAAGACTGCTCATTTTAGAATGCCTGCTTTCAACAGGTCCTGTACATCGAGAATGCCGGTCAGTATATTGGTTTGATGCGAATCCACCACCGGCAGCTCATCGATCTGATGTTCTTTCATTACATCCAGGGCATGAATGCACAATTCGGACTCCAACGCGGTCTTGGGCGAGGCGGTCATTATATCCCCTACCGGTACACAGAGATCTGTATACGTGTTCAGGTATCGTCGAAGGTCACCGTCGGTAAATATCCCCAGCAGACGATTCTGCGAATCCGTGACACACGCGGCACCGGTCCGGGAACGAGTAATCAGAAGCAGCACATCTTTGACAGCGGTTTGCGGCAATGTTTTCGGCAGCTGTTTGCCGGTTTTCATACACTCCGAAACCTTCATCAGTTTCCGCCCAATCTCCCCGCCCGGATGGTAAAGCGCATAGCGTTCCATGTCAAAATTCCGCTCATTGGACACGCAGAGCGCCAGCGCGTCTCCGACCGCGAGCATGGCGGTGGTGCTGTTGGTAGGCGCGAGACCCAGCGGGCAGACTTCGTCGATTCTTCCGATATCAATGACCGCATCGCTGTTTCGGGCCAGCGCAGAATCTCCTCTACCGGTGACAGAGATGATGCCTGCGCCGATCTTGCGGATAATCGGAAGCAGACGAGTAATTTCATCGGATTCACCGCTATTGGAAAAAATCAGCACAATATCTTCCCGGAGTATGGCCCCGAGATTGCCGTGAACCGCTTCCGCCGGATGCAGGGAATAAGCCGGTGTTCCAGTACTGCACAGCGTGGCGGTTATTTTTTCGCCAACCGTTCCTGCCTTGCCGATGCCGGTTACGATAATTCTGCCCTGGCAGTTGATTACCGCCTGTACACTCTGTTCAAATCCCTCGCCGATCCGTTGCGCCACCTGCATAAGGGTTTCGGCTTCACTGCTAAGAACGCTGCGGGCATATGCGATATTTGATTTATTCACAAAGAATGGGTCCAGTCAAATGTGGGATTATTCCTCGTTCTGCTTTTGTTCCTGTTCGTCTTCGTCTGTCTGGTCATCCGTTTGATCAAGGGAAGCGCTTTCTCTGATGCTGCTTAAATCCACACCGCATTTCTTGAGTTCCCTGATAACGGTACTGAGTTCGTCTTCGATTTCCTTGCGCGTGGTATCCCGAAATTCGATATCCTTATCTGTTATCTTCTCACTGGTTGAATCCAGCTTTTTCACCAGATCCTCCACATCCAGCTTTTTATCGACCAGCTTCTTTCTTGCCTGATCCATAATCATATTCAGTTCCCTGGACTTGACCGTCATTTTCTGTTTGATTTTCTGTAAATCATCCTCCAGCTGCTCGCTTTCCTTTTTTTTGTCCAAAACAATTTCTTCCGGATTCAGCCGGGAAGCCGGGATATTGAGTATTTTTTTAAGCTCCGCAGTCTTTCCCTCTCTGGCAAGTGCGGTCAGGTGTTCGGTCTGGTGTATTTTTTCCTCCACAGCCTGGATTTTTTTCTCAAATGATTCATCACTTTCATATTTTTTTTCCGCGTTTTTCAATTTGGAATCCAGGGAATTCTTTTCAATATGCATCATCCCGAGCAGGGCTTCGCCCAGAAATTTATATTTATTAATCAACTCATATCCGCCAGGCGCGTAGTCGTCCACACAACTCCGCAGTTCCCTGACCGCGGTCTCAAAATCCTTGATCTTGCCGGAGTCCTGTCCCCACCTCAAGAATCGTTTGCCCGAATCCAGGTGACTTCTGAAATCCCGCACCGCGTCCTGGCCTCCGAACAGCACCATAAATGAATTCAGTAAATCGGTAAGCAGACCCATGTTTTTCCTCAATTCAACAAAAAATTGCTCCACTCTGTTCAGGTATTCGCGTCAGCCCCTTCCGCCATAACCAGGAAAAGCCGTGCCATTCACACAGATACACGCGAACACATCCTCCCCTTCAACCCATGATCTAATCATACCATGTGGCGTTGATTTTTCAACGCCCTTTTTCTGTTCTTTGCACAGAATCATCCGTGCTCCGCGGTTCATCCATACCGCTCTTTCACGGTTTTCCCCTTGATTCCGACAAACAGAAAAATAAAATCAAATGACGCTATAGCGGTGCGTTTTTTCCGAATACGGGCAAGCAGGCCGCTTGCGTTCGAACAGCGTGTTCCTGTACCTTGAAAGGAATCCTACACGTGACAAAAAAAATACAGGTGCTTGCGGTTGACGACGATCAGGCCCTGCTGCCGATCATTGCAGGCCGACTCGGGCCTTGTCCGGACATTGAGCTCAGGTGTGCATCAAGCGGCCACGAAGCATTGAAAAACTGCGCGGAATCCATGCCAGACGTTGTGTTGATGGACGCAGTCATGCCGACAATGGATGGCTTTGAAACCACTCGCCGGATTCTTGAGAAAGACCACAACTGCCAGGTACTCATGATCTCCTCCAGGGTTAAAACCGAGGCAGACATCCGAAAAGGCATTGCCGCGGGTGTTTCCGGCTTTATCAACAAACCCTTTGAGTATCCCGAACTCACCCTTAACATTCGGATCTTTGCTGAAAAACGCAAACGCCAGATTCAAGAAGAACAAAATCTGCTCGAAAGCAGGGGACAGTACCTGAATTTAATTGCGGATATCAATGATGTTATTTTCAGTGTGGATTCCCGTGGCGTTTTTACCTTTGTTTCCCCGGTCATCACGGACCTGACCGGGTTTGAATCCTCGGAGATTACGGGAAAAAAGTTCTCAGACTTTATTCATCCGGAGGACCAGGCATTTGTGACAGAGCGGTTTGTTGAACTTCGCAGCACCGGTGCGATAAAAACCACGGAATACCGAATCCGTAAAAAGAATGGCGAGTGGCTCTGGGTTCGCAGTTCCAGCAAACCCAGATACAGCAACAAGGAATTCGACGGTATCCGCGGAGTGATTACAGATATCAGCGAAAACAAAAACGCCAACGAAGCCCTTCGGGAATCGGAACAGCGCTTCAAGCTGCTGGTGGACAATGCCTCCATTGCCATTGCCCGGATCAACCTGGACAAACGGTTTGTTTTTGCCAACAAATTCTTCTGCGGTCTGATGGGACTGGAGCGCGATCGTGTAATCGGCCGTGAGCTGAGCTTTCTCAAGTCATTGGTCCGCCCCCGGGATTACCAGAACCTTCGCCATGAGATCGCCACGGTTTTGAAAAAAAACACCCAGACTCATCTGGAAATACCCTACACCATCGGTTCCAGCCAGATCTGGCTTGACCACGCGATCTATGCCTGGTACACCCTGACCGGAAAAAAAGGAGGCGTTGAACTCATCTGCAGCGACATTACGGCGAAAAAAAACACCCATGCCGTGCTGGAGCACAAACATCACGCACTCAGGGAACTGATCGAACAGATCGAATTTGAAAAACAACAGATCAAGAACCAGGTAGCGGACAATGCGCAGAAACTGCTCAAACCTGTGATTGCAAAACTGAGAAAATCCGCGAAAACGATTGAAAAAGAACACCTGGATGTTCTTGAACAGGGGCTGGATGACCTGACCGCTGCGTTCAGTAAAAAGCTGCTGGATCGAAATACCGGTCTTACATCACGTGAAATCGAAATATGTAATTTAATCAAACAGGACTGCACAACCAAAAAAATCGCTGAACTCCTTAATTTATCAGTGAAAACCGTCAATACACACCGCAACAACATCCGAAAGAAAATGGGTATACGAAACAAAAAAACATCCCTATCTATTTACCTGAAAACAATTTAAATGCAATATGTAGCTTAGCTACACATTTATTACACACTCTTTCAATATTGACTTTGCTTTAATTCGTGTCATACTTATGCCATTATAATGGATAATGCTTGAGGCGGGGAGGTCGAAAATCCTTGCCTTTTTTATTATTCAGCGAACATACCTTTCTGAAATTTCAGACAAAAAATCAGGTTCATCCGGTTTTTCCGTATTTGTTGTAGCATAATATGTGGACATGTTTATCATTACTTGCTTTAGTTATCACACTTTAGCAGGGAGGAATCCACATGTCCACAAGTCTATTATACCACGCATGGGCCATCCGTGGCTACAAATATTTAAAAACTTCATATGTGAATGGTGCTATTATGTTCAAGATTGGCCAGGATCCCCAGACAGCAAGGTGTTCCAACTGTGGGTCGCGACGGGTTTTGCCACGCGGCCAGATCAACCGCACTTTCAGAAGTCTGGGTATTGGCTCAAAGCCTGTCAATATATTCTTTCCAATTCCTCGTGTCTATTGCACTGATTGCACAAAGACAAGGCAAGTCCGTATTGGATTTGCCGATAGGCGGCGTTCGTATACCCGTTCTTTTGAGAGATATGCTCTTGAATTGAGTGCTCATATGACGATTCAGGCTGTAGCCAACCACTTGAGAGTTAGCTGGGACGTCATCAAAGACATTCAAAAGCGTTATTTGCGCCGCCATGTGCAACAAACAGCTGAAACCGTCGAACAAAAGCAGGTTGTCAAAGGGACGC
>CAZGEP010000057.1:0-25835 GCA_964524955.1 uncultured Planctomycetota bacterium
ATCATCATAGTCGTCAATCACCTTGGTTCTTCTGTAGAGTCCGTCATACTGATATTTAGAGCACTGGGCTCTTGGTGGAAGGTAAAATCCCTGCCGGAGGGGAATATCTGAATACAGCCTGTTTCTTCTCAGAAAGTCATTTTATTCAATCTTGTCTTTGGATTATCAAACTCAACCTTATCCTTATCAAACTTATCGGGGTCATAGCCTTCATACCAGCCGGAAAGCCATTCCTTCATACGGTTATGATCTTCATGTTTAGGATCTTTCAATGTTTCAAGAAGATTTGAATAGCCGATAGTTCCTCCGCAGTCTTCAGGTGGGCAGGCTCTTGAACCGTCAAGGCAAAGGGGATAACCTTGCCCCTTTTCTTTGACAAGTATCCCTTCAAATAGTATATCATGCTGCCAGCAGTCGCCAAAGTCATATTCATACTCAGCAGTATGTCCTGGTTCAATAAAATACATATCAATGCGTATATCCCAGCCTGGAAGAACAGGATCATCTGCATTCATAGGAATCCCAATCATTGATTTCTTGTGAGCATGCCTTCTCTTCATCCTGAAAGCATGAAGATGGCAGTCAAACCACCCCATAGAATCCTGGATAGCAACATGCAGATCCCAGAATGAATATCTGGAAGGAACCTGAATACGACGCCATATCAGAGGCTCGATATCTTTAAGAGTAATCTTGAACTGAAAAATATTCTGCTTGCGCATGCTTTAGAGTTCCAAATAGATTCATTTATCTGCTAACTATTATTAATCTTCACTACGGATGATATATCCCCTAATACACCATGTCAAACAAAAACCGCCGCTGCTCACTTCAACAACATCCCCATACACCCTGTACAAGGCCTCTCAGGGTTTAAATACGGCCTTGAAATGATAAAGGCGGGGTTTGATACCCCCAAGTCAATGCAACGCGTTTAAAATGCTCTGAGGGGCTGTGGGGAGGGGTTGAAAGAAAAAAGGCGGCTGATCTTGTTACGGACCAGTCGCCTTGGATAAAAGACACAGGAATAATGAACATGGTTTCCTGAAAAGAGGACAACAAAAAAACAACGATATGTTATAATTACTTGATAAATAGTCGGTTATAAGTGGTAATTTTTGCCTTACAAGCAAGATGTCATAGGTTCAAGTCCTATATCGCCCATTTAAATCAAAACGGTATTGCATCTCATGCAATACCGTTTTTTTATTTACCGCAAAAATTGAAGACAAAACATCGCAGCCTTTAGGACGAGGGATGGTACCGTCAGATGTTTGGCAGGTCATGGAATGAGCAAACACGAAGTTTGCGAATGAAATCCTTTTCTTACAGTTTCTTAACCATCACCTTTAGGATTCCGCTGTTGTTCCTCAATTCCCCTTCATTTATACGTACAAATAAATTGCCTTCAGCCGGAGCCTTAAAGGTCATTTTAGAGCCAATCTCAAAGACTTTATCGTTGATTTTTCCCAGAACCGCAAGAGAGGTAAGCCCCTTTCCATATTCTTCCCATACCTTTCCTTTCTTCCCGTTCGGCATAATGAGCTGGTCATGGTGTTTCCATGAACCTTCAACAACGATCAAATAAACACCATTCTTTTGAACTTTAATACCCGTATCCTGCCATGGTTTATTGGTTGCCATCTGAAATGTAACCGCCCCGGCAATCGAGACTTCTTCGCCAAGTTCAACCAGAACAGCAGATACTCGGGGATCCTTATACCGTTGGTACAAATCCTTCAATGTTTTGATATATTCCTCCTTGGCATCCGCAAGTTTCTTAACTACCGGATCCAGACGACTGATTCTCTGCCAGGCATCGGATATCATTTTCTTCTCTTTATACGTCTTGGGTTTGACGTTTTTCACAATCCAATTGTAATGGTGGAGAGCCTCTTCCCTTTTTTTTCGTTTCCGATAGCATTCGGCCAGTCCTGCATGAGCTTCGGCAGTCTCATACAATTTAAGGGACTGCTCCAGTTTAACAATTGCTTCCTTCCATTTAAATCCTCTCATGTCCTGTTCAGCGGATTTCACAATAACTTCTGCAGCCGTCCGTGAGCCACTATCCTCTTTATCATCACCCTCTGCAACGGCAGAAAACAGAACCGCAAATATCACAGCAAGCAGCAGAAGAATACGTTTCATGGTCAGGCCCCTTTCAGAAGATTGCGTATTAGAGATGAATGAACAGGATAACTATTATATTCATTCGCAGCAGGGATGTCAACAGAAACTGTGGACCGCACAGGATTTCGCTGTTAACAATCTTGCCGTTTTAGCTTGAATTTACCGCATAAAGGCTGGTAAAATGAGATGCACGGAAAATCCAAACAATGTCCATTGACAGAGAGCTGCGTACGATATTTCTAAAAACCCTCTTTTATTCCAAAGCAAATCCGGTAAAATATCAAATCATTATGCCACGAAAAAAAGCTCCCGGACTGACTGCCGGACAACAACAGATTGTTCAACGGATACGCCGTCTTCATAAAGCGAAAAAACCGCTTAACATTTCCGCTGTACGAAGATATTATCCAGGTCTTATTCGCAAGGCACACCTCATGAAACCGTTCTGGAGCTGGAAAGAGGCGCTTGCTGCTGCCGGACTCCGATACTCACGGATTCGAAAGGAACTGCTGCCGGTGTGCGAATGTCGATATTGCGGTGAGGAAAAAATCAATCTGGGTTCCCACCTGTATATCGTTCATGATGTCTATCCAAAAGACTATCTGCAGCAATTCCCTGAAGAGGATCTGGTTTCCGAAGAAATGCGGGCAGATAAGTCACGCATGTCTTCGGTCGTCCTTGCGCACTGGGAACCGCTCTGGACACCAGAGTATGTTCTCGAACGAGCGCATGAGTTCAGAAAAAAAAGCTGCCGCTGAACTCAACCGCAATGCTCAAAAGCAAACAGGCGGATTCCGCACTCTTTTGCAGCGCTTGTGAATACTTTGGGTCGTGGAACAAAGCCCTCCGGGCCGCCGGCCTTAATCCGGACCGGATCCGCCTGAGTCCGGGGCCTAAACGTTCCTGATCCATGCCCGGATACGAATACATATTATTCTGATATTAATGTTGCATATACAAATATGATGAATACCATAAATGCAAAAAAGAAAGCCCCGGAAATTCAGGAGGCAATTGTGAACCCAAATAACGATTCCATCAAACCGTTCCAAGTCGTAAAGAATTCCAGAAGAGCATCAAGCACTTTCCGGTTTTCGGTATTTTTTTCCACCCACTGCTGTTCGAATTTTATCCGCATGCTCTTTTTTATACTCTTCTCGTTTCTTCTTTTTCAATGCGGAGGCACGGCTTTCGGGCAAGCCAGGATATGGGACAATTCCAAGGGCGCTTTCGAAGAACAGATCTCCAAGACCCTGATTCCAACACTTCCCATGTATCGTGTCTTCAATACGACAAAATATCCTCATGCGGGATTCACCGGGCGATATGGTGGCAAAGATCGAAGTCAGGAAGAATATGTACCTCTCTGGCAATGGAACCAGAATGCGCAGCGATATATCCGAAAGGGTAAGAAAAAGATTCTCCACGAAAGGCCGGAAGTCAGGTTTCTCGCTCGGGTACTGGAGGACAAATCAAAATCCATGTGGGCAACGAAACACAGTACAATTGAATATCACTTGAAACAGCAGTACCGAAATGGGTACAACCGCGAATGCAAATGGAGCATCCGCTACCCCACTCCGGATCGTCTGATGCCCAAGCAGCGAGTTCCGAGCAAACAGATCAAGCATAAACGCGCTGCATCCCACAAGCGGATCTTTCTGATGGGCGGCGCACTGGGAGATCTGATCATGTGGAAACGGACAGGAATGCTGGGTGGCGCGACTAAAGCACTCGTAACATACAATGAAACGGATTCGAATCCGACAAAAATTCAATATCCGGTAAAAGCAGATTTTCACGAGCGTATGGAAATCCGGGCCACCTACAAAAATGCGGCTCTCAAATATCCAGTCGAATTGTGTATCTGGGTCAGGAATTTTCAATGGCAGGGAGTGCATCCCAAACTTACCGTCAATGAAACCCAACTGCAGATGCTGATGAACGCCTATATTTCAACCATTCAGGGAATGGTTCTCAAGTGGCAGGCCCGGCAACAGGCCGCTGTCCGTCCCCAACCACGTCCCCAGCCAAGACCGCAGCCCAGACCACAGCCACGAACCCAGGCCAGGGTTGAACCCCGCACCAACCGTCGGCCACAACCGGAGACCGAACCAGAACCCCGGCCGGAACCGGTAGCAGTTGTGCGTCCTGAAGGGCCGGACAAACCCGCGGCTGCCCGAATCGATGAAATGGTCCGAATTCTGGAGCCTCTGGAAACCGACCTCCAGGCCGGTCTGATCCAGATTAAAACCATCTCCGAAGCGATTGTCAAACTCCGCGCTGAAATTGTTGATTTTCAGAAAATTTTGACCGGAAAAAACCCCATGAACAAGGAGCTGGTCAGAGACGAGCTGAAAAAGCTGCGCAAGCGTCTGAAACTCATGTACAAGTACCGTGATCGCCAGGTGGACATCACCTTCCGGCTTATGGATGAATCCGTTGAGCAGGTCGAAGATATCTACGACCAGGGTGGATTTGGTGAACTGCACAACCACGCGGACCGGGTTCTGCGGGCAACGCGGGACCGGCGCGACTTTCTCAAAGGCCAGATTTTTCTGGTTGGGGAGCGTTACCGTGAGCTCTTTGCCTTTACTCAGGAACTCCGCTCCAAGACCGGAGGCAGCGCCAAGGCCTATTACATGGAGGGGCTGGCGTATCTCCGACAGAACAAGCCCCTGCACGCCCTGCAGAGCTTCAGAGATTCGCGCGGCTGGGGAATGACCGGGCAGGACGGCGCACCCGCCACGGGCAGCAAAGTATTCAACTCGGTAATGAGCGGAGAGATGGTGGATGTCTTTGAGCGCGAACTGGAAGTGCAGCTGATCGAAGCACTCCAGGAAAAAGCCACAAACGCGCGCGCCGACTATGAAGCCGAATTCATGCACGGCACCGCAAACCGCGCAGAAGCGGATCGGGAACGCGGTCCCATTACCACATGGCTCAAACGCCTCTTTCGCACCGGAATTTACGATGCAGTAGACGGTGCTGGACAGCGGGTCAGCGAAGCCCTGACCGGTGACAGCACGGTTCGCGCAGAGCAGGAACAGGCTGCCACAGTGGGTGATGAGATGGCCAAGACCCATATCGCACTCGGCGTAATCAAGGGGCTGCGCAAGGCCGGATTTCACCTGGATGCCATCCGGAAAATGAATCGGACCCAGTTTCACGAGGCTGTGGAAACCGCCTGGGAACGGAAACTGGAACCAGATAAGATTGATCGACTCCGCAAGGTCATGGTATCGCACGGTTTTTCCCAGCCCGATATGCAGGACCTGCTCAGCCGAAAAGACCTCAAACAGGATGGCGTACTCTCCAGTGAAATAATCCAGAAAGTCGGTGACACCTCAGCCTGGGCCAAAGCAAGAGACTGGGGCAAATGGGGGGCGAATCTTGCCGACGGATGGATGCTTTTGACCAGCCTGGCACCGGCAGCTCAGGTCGGTGTACTGGGAAAATCCATGAACGTGCCCGCCACCACAACGCTGGGTGAATACTTTGCTGCCAGCGGCGCCACCCAGAAAGCCGTAGAGCGCATGTCCCAAAGCGCACTGGGCCGCAAGGCACTGGAGGCCAGCCAGCGGGTACGGGCTTTCTCCGAATCCAGCAAACTCCGGGCAGCACGGGTCTTTGTCTATGAAAACGCCACCGCCATGGCAGCCTCCTGCGCAGCCGGCCAGTATCTTGGCGAACCGGCTCAGATGGCTCTGGACCTCTTTCAGATGACGGGCGCGGATTCACCCAAATTCTGGGCCGAAGCACTGGACAACGCCGGACTCAAGGCCGCCCGTGTCCGAAGTGCAGCCCTTCGGCTGAGCCGTTCCGCTCAGGCAGCAAAAAAGAATCTGGACAAACTGTCTGATCTGTCGATTCGCACACGCAAGGCGCTTGAAGAAGCCGGCGAAGGAGGTATAGATGCTGCACTTGTCAATCAGTTACGCAGAAGACTTGCACAAGTGGATGATCTCTCGCCCGGCACCACACAGCGAATACAGGACGCGCTTGAGGACGCAGCCTCGGGAAGAAAACGGTCTGCCCTGGAAAACCTGAAAAGCGCTGACCGGCAGATCAAACACAATGGTCGGCGTGTCCGTGCTGCGGAAAAGAACGCCCGGACACTGACCCATGCGGCCGATACCATGCCGGCCCTGCCCGAACCCCGGACAACGCGCACCGTTACCGCCGTTGCTGATCTGCGTACGCCGCGCGATCCCAACCTGGCAGGAACCGTTGAAGGCGTCCGTGATCTGGACGTCCCATCCCGCACCGGTTCGGAACCCGCCTCCTCTTCCGGAGCAGGTGCCGGACACCGGGAACAGCGCTTTCTGACCGGTGAACCCAATGCCCGGACCCGCGAAGCGGATGAGCTCATGGCCCTGGGCCGTTTTGCCGAAGCGCGTGCCAAATACCGGGAGCTGGACCTGATTCTCAGCCGAGAGATCACGCAGAACAGCGCCAATAAACCGCTCAAAAGAGCCCTGCAGGAACTTCAGCAAACCGTGAACAGGAGACTTGATCTTGCGGAAGCGGTAGCCGAAGCAGCGGAAGATGCAAGCAAGCTTCCCCGAAGCAAGACCCGCCCCCTGACCCGGGAGGATGCGGCCCTGATTCAGATCGCAATCATCAATTCCACAGACCCCCAAAAAGCACGCAGAATTATGCAGGAATACCTTCCGCACCTGGAAGAGCTGCCCACCCCGTATGCGAAGAATCTGAAGAAAGGCACATCCGGAAAAAAAGCGGTCGTCACCTATGTCACAGATCCGAACGGAGGTGTCCTTCGCAGCAGTGCGGGCAATGCCTCGTATCGCCAGCTGGCCATTGTCAAGGAGCTGGCGGATGGGGACGTGGACGGCATTGCCGAAGAAATTGCTTCCCGGGTCTTTGAATCCGCCGGCCGCCGCGGGCCGTTCAGCCGCGTGATCCAATTAACCATTGACGGAAAACCCCGGCGTTTTCTGGTAACCAAAACCTTTGATCCGGGTGTTGACTGGGATGACCTGGGCCCCGGAGTTGCAGACTTGATCGCACGCAAGGAAGACCTGGCCGAGGACCTGGTTTATCGCCTGCTTCTGGGAGACGGAGACGTCCACCTGGGCAACTTCCGGATTCTCGACACCGGACATGCCATGGGATTTGATTACGGAGGTGCGGATCTCTTTCCAACCCACTCCACCTACCGGGACCCCGGAAAATTCAAGGCAGCCGCAGATCAGATCAACCAGTATCGTGCTGCGCTCAAGGATGTGCTTGAAAATCCAGGCAACTACAATGTTTCCAGGGAAGCCGTTGAAAAGGCCTCCAGGGCTCTTGAGCAAACCGCCAGGGCCATGAACGTGGATCCGCTGGATGGTCTGGAAATCCCTTATGTTTCCTTTGAAAATGGAAAGAAAGCTGCCGGCGAACTGGCAGACGCGTTTCGTGCACTGGGCCGGGAAGAGCTTCCGGCTGATAAAGTCGCTGACCTGTTCAATGACGGATATGTACGGGGTCTGTACCAGCATCCGCGATTCACTGGAAATCCCATGGAATTCACCGATGACCAGCTTGACGAATTCATTGAAGCCACCATGCATACTCACTACAATCATGCGGTCAACCAGTGGGGAGATGAAGCCGGGATTGTTCAATCTGTAATCACTCAGAAAGACTGTGCGCATGCCCTGGAGGCCATCCAGAACAAGGTCCGGCCCAATATCGACACCATCGTTGACACGTCCATGAAAGGCGCAACCGAAGCACAGCGCGCCTATACCAAAAAACTGCTTCGCAAACGGATGGATCTTCTTGAACGATTTCTGAAAAAGAAATTCCCGTCCATTCCCGCGACATCCTGCATCCACCCGCAAATCATCCCCAACGAAAAACACAACGAATTCCTTTTGAGGAGAACCGTGGCATGAAAAAAAGACACATCATTCCTGCATCAGCTGCATTTCATCGTTGTATGGCGGTCGTTCTTTTCTTTACACTGACTCTTACCCGTTCAGGTCTCTATGCCCAGACAGCAGCAACCACTCCGGCAACGAAACCCGACCAGAGAGAAACCGCCCTTAAAAAGATTTATCCTGTACTCAAAGACTACTACGACACCATGGAAGCCATGCCCGCAAACTTGATGGACCTGTACCGGGAGGCCTTTGTGGACGACCCTATGGTCTTTTTTCTGAAAAACTCTCCGGAATACGCTCTGGCCAAACAGTTTCCCGAACGAGCCACACCCTCCTTTGACATCCTTGCCAAACAATGGCAGGGAGACATCTGTGCCTGCGGCCCGTTTGGAGAGGGAGAGATCTTAATCCTTTCCGCGGATGGAAACGTTCGCAAAGACAAAGTCAACCTCTTGAAATATTACGGTAAATGGAATCATGCCCCTATGCCGCCGTTTGCGAAATTTCCGGAAAAAGAGCTCAAAAAGGCCACTGCCCGAATGGGTGTGCTTCTTCGGGAAATCAAAACCGACAAAGCCACCCCAGCCGTGGTCGTGGACCGGATTATTCCGGGCTACCGAAGCACGTACAAACCTGTCTATGGCGACCGTGTCTTTCTCGCGCCCGGTGACCGTCTGATCCGGGTAGCCGGACATCGCGTCAAAGACCTGGCAAGCCTGGAAAAGGCCATGGCCTACCTGAAGGTCCGGGCCGGTTTTACGATCCTTGTCTTGCGTGAAAAACTGCTCATGGCCAGACCTCTGCGCCCGATTATAAGCCTGGACCGGAGCGGTCGCAGAAAAGACGATCCGGAATGGATTATGAAAGCCACCTCTGTTTATATGAATCCAAAAGGGCCAGGCCTGATCGGTATCCGCACAAGAGACCGTGCCAACGGCCAGGAAATTACAGCTGTAAATAACGATGGTGCCGGGAAAAAAGCTGGCCTTCAGAAGGGCGATATCATCACTGCTGTTGAGGGAAACCCCCTGACCAGCTCCGCTCATTTAGGCGACCTGGTCAAATCCTTTACGGCAGGAACAACCATCAAAGTGGCAATCACACGATCGGGAAATGCGAAAACTCTGGATATACGACTCGGTAACCTGGACATGATGAGCCTGAATAAAGCCCGATTCGAAATCCTGGCCGGCCGGTTGCGCGTCGACGAAGCAATGAAATATGCAAACAGCACTGTAAACTATGACGGGATCGTTGAGCTGCTGGAGTGGAACCGGGGACAAAAGGCTGCATTGAACTGGATCACCAGTGCGATCAAGCAGCCGACGGGCCTGCAGCGGTCTTTGCTGTGGGAGCTCTACCGGGTTCGGGCACGTCTCATGGAACGCATGGGACGGTGGAAAGATGCATTGGCTGATCTGGAACAGGTGTCCAAAGTCCACGGCAAAATTCCGCCTCTGTATCGGGATATGGGCGATGTCTACTGGCGCAATAAAAAGTATACCAGTGCCGTCGAATGCTACAGAAAGAGTATTCAGAACGCGTCCAAGTATAGACGTTCCGGTGAAACATACCAACTTGGCTTAAAACTCATTACGATCGACCGTAAGAAAGACGCGCAAAAGTTATTTAAAGAACTGAGCACAGACAAAACCTATGGAGAAATGGCTAAAAAAAAGCTCCAGGAACTTGCATCTGACAAGTAGGCGTTGTCTCAAAAGTATCTGCGTCGCGAATTCAAAAGAAAACGCTGTTATCACCGCACAAGTGTTCTTACGCAGTCGTATTCAGATTTCAGCTTGACTGCCTGATGATTTGAGATATACTCTGCTAAAAATTTTCTTTCAGGTGAATAATTCATGCGAATCGTCATTACCGGACCCAAGTCATCAGCAAAAAGCACCATTGGACGTGCCCTGTCCAAACGACTGCAGATTCCGTTTGCAGATCTCGACGACCTGATTCTGCAAAGAGCGGCAGAGAACGGCATTGATGCAGACCGATGCAGTGCTCTCTTCCAGGCCCTGGGCGAGAAAGAGTTCCGTAAACTCGAACGCACCACCATCGCAACCCTGGATCGCCAGGGGTACATTGTTCTGGCCACCGGTGGCTCCACCCTGCAGGACTGTGAATCGCGCCACCTGCTCCGCCCGTCATCCCTGTGGGTTTATCTGAAGGCGTCTCCGGAATGTCTGTGGGAGAGAATTGACAAAGACATCCTTCCCGCGTACCTGCGCGATTCAGCCGACCCGCGTGCCGAGTTCTTTGAGCGCGTATCCTGCATTGACGAAGTCCTCTCCCCCCGCTGCGATCTCTGCATCCAGACAGAGACCAGCGACATGGACGCCATTCTCGACGAAGTAGTAAACGGCCTGCTCCACGAACTGGCGGTACAGGCCAACACGCCCAACACCCTGGGCGATATTGTTCGGTTGACCACGTTCGGCGAAAGCCACGGCCCCATGATCGGCGCAGTACTTGACGGCGTTCGCCCGGGCCTGCCCCTGACTGCCGAAGACATCCAGCACGACCTGGACCGCAGACGTCCCGGTCAAAGCAAGGTGGCCACTGCCCGAAAGGAATCAGACAAAGTGGAGATCGTCTCCGGCGTCTTTGAAGACAAGACCACGGGCACTCCGATCGGACTGCTGATTAAAAACGCTGAGAGCCGGTCCTCTCACTATGATGCGATCAAGGATCTTTTCCGGCCCGGTCATGCGGATTACACCTTCTGGCAGAAATACGCCATCCGAGACTATCGAGGCGGAGGCCGGTCATCCGGCAGGGAAACCGCTACCCGTGTTGCCGGCGGCGCAGTGGCCCGGAAAATCCTCAAAGAACGCGGCGTTACGATCCGTGCATACACGCTTCAGATTGGTGACATAACCGCCGCAGAGATCCGCCACGAGACCATTGAGAAAAATCCAGTTCGCTGTCCGGACAGAAATGCTGCCAGACAGATGGAAGCCCTGATCCTCAAAGCACGGGAAGACGGAGATTCAATCGGCGGTATCGTGGAAGTAGAGGCCGTCGGCCTGCCTGCCGGACTGGGAGACCCGGTCTTTTCCAAGCTTGACGCGCGACTGGGATCCGCGTTATTTTCTTTGGGCGCAGTCAAGGGTGTGGAATTCGGGTGTGGATTTGAATGTGCCCGGCTGCACGGGTCTGAGAACAATGATCCGATCCGGGACGGCAAGTTTCTCTCCAATAATGCCGGCGGCATTCTGGGCGGCATCAGCTCGGGTCAGCCCCTGGTAGCGCGCGTGGCGGTCAAACCCACTCCGTCGGTTGCTGCTGAACAGCAGACCATGGATATTCACGATTCCAACCAGACCATTTCCATTGGCGGACGCCACGACCCCTGCATCGTACCCCGGATTGTCCCGGTTGTGGAGGCCATGGTGGCATTAACCCTTCTGGATGCATGGGAAATTCAGGACCGGCTGCGTCCGGACTGGCTCAAAGACAAGCATTCACAAGCCTGACCAGCAACAGGTTATCAAACAATGACTGAGAAATATATCCACAAAAACAAAGCCGTATTCCTGGACCACGACGGAACCATCATCAAAGATCAGGGACATCTGAGTACTCCTGAGCAGGTACTCTTCTTCCCGGACACGATTCCCGCTTTGCTGAAACTCCAGGAGCATGCCCTGCTCTTTATAGTCACCCATCAGTCCGGCATTGCCAAAGGGCTGATTACCGCTGAGCAGGCACAGCGAGTCAATCGCCATGTGACCGATTACCTGGCAGATGCAGGCATTCGTATCCAGGAAGTATACTGCTGCCCGCACAACCTCGAAGACAACTGTAAATGCGTTAAACCCAACCCGTACCACCTGCATCAGGCCGCTCAGAAATACAGTATCGACCTTGAGAAATCCTTTGTTCTTGGCGATCATCCGCATGATGTGGAACTGGCCCGTAATGCCGGTGCAACCGGCATCTACCTGCTTACCGGACATGGCAGCAAACACCAGGACGAACTCCCGGCCGAGACCATCACCGCACAAGGCATCGGCGAAGCTGTCCGAATAATACATAAAACATTCAAGATTTATTCAAGAATGTAAGCACACACAAAGCGTATAGAATAAAACCAAGAAAAAAAACAGCAGAAACTTGCATCTGCCGATTTTGATGTTATTATCCTGTATAGGTTCATTTGTATTCGTTGTCGTGCAGATACTTTTCAGACGATAATCTAACGAAGCAACATAGACCATTCTTATCCTTGCATCAACGCCTTATTTTTATTACAGAAAGGAACCTACCATGAAAGCAGCCCGGTTGACTGAAGTGGGAAAGCCCTTTGAGATCCAGGATATTCCAAAGCCCGAACTCCGCGAAGATGACGAGCGGGACGACATACAGACCATTGTGCGCGTCAAGGCCTGTGGTATCTGCGGAACAGACCTTCATCAGCTGAGAGGAACAGCCAAGGTCCGGACACTTCCAATGACCCTGGGGCACGAAATCTCCGGTGTTGTGGAAGAGGTCGGCCGTACTGTCTCCAGCGGAAAACTCAAAATGCGCACATTAAAAAAAGGAGACCGGGTCGTAGTTAACAATGTCATTTCCTGCGGCGAGTGCCGGCCGTGCCTGCGGGGACGTTTTAATTTCTGCCGCAACTCCCTGATGTTCGGCCGGGATGTGGATGGCGGTCTGGCTAAATTCGTCAAGGTACCGGCCCGGAACCTGGTTCGGCTCCCGGTTAATGTTACGTTTGCCGAAGGTGCAGTCATGGGCTGTGCAGTAGTCACGGCTTATCACGCGCTCACGCTTGGCGGCATTGAAACCGGAACCAGTCTGGTTGTCTGGGGAGCTGGCGGTGTGGGCCTGTCGCTGATCAACCTGGCTCGGGAACTCTCTGCCGCCTATCCGATTATCGCCATTGACATACGCCGAAGCTGTCTGAAGGTTGCCGAAGAAATGGGCGCCGACTTCACAGTCAACGCCTCCAAAGACGACCCGGTTGCAGAAATCAAACGCATCACCCACGGCGAGGGTGCCGATTTGTCCTACGACTCCGCCGGAATCACAGGTGTGGAACCCAACGGAGAGCTGAAAACCCTGGCCGGGACCGCCACCGGAGGACAGCTGATTGTGATCGCAACTTACGGAAAAGCCGTGCACGTGGAACCGCACGATGAACTGGGCATTTTTGAGAAGAAATTCACAGGCAGCTGCGGCAACCTGCCCCACGAGCTGGAGTACCTGACCGAACTTACGGGCAGCCGCAAGCGTCTCAACCTGATGAAGCTGATCACCAACATCATCAACCTGGAAGACATCAACGACATCATCGAACGCTGGCGGAAAGGTGAAGAACTGATCATCCGGCCCGTGGTTACTTTTTAGAGGACCCCTATGATTTCACACATCGGAGGACAATACAAACCGCTCAGAGAAGACCGTATCGGCCGCATCCACGAAAGCTCACTGAGAGTACTGGAAGAGACCGGGGTTCGCGTAAAAAACCCGGAAGCCATTGAGACCTTTTCGCGAGCAGGCGCAAAGATCGACACTGACGAATCCATTGTCCGGCTTCCTGCCCGACTGGTCGAAAAAACACTCAAAGATGCGCCTGCTGAGATTCGACTTTGCGGCAGGGATCCCTCCAGCGATCTGGTCCTTGGCGGCAGCAATGTTCACATGGGTACAGGCGGTGCCGCCCTTCACGTGATTGATCCGGAAACTGACCAGGTACGCAGCGGCACGCTCCGGGACATTGCAGACCTGGCCAGACTCGTGGACAGACTCGACAATGTTCATTTCTTTATCCGCCCCTGCTCAGCACAGGATATCCCTGCAGAAGACCTGGGAATCAATGAATTTTATGCTGCGCTGACCAACACATCCAAACATGTAATGGGCACCGGATATACCATTGAAGGAACACGCAGCGTTCTGGACATGGCAGCACAGATCGCAGGCGGCCACGACCAGCTGGTCCAGCGTCCCTTCATATCCTTTACCCTCGGATGGATGAACAGTCCCCTGACATTTGATACCGACCTGACCGACGTACTGATCGAAATCCTTAATCAGAAAATTCCCGTAGCCCTCTCCTCTGCGCCCATGGCCGGAGCCACTGCTCCGATCACCATGGCCGGTGTACTGACCCAGCTTCACGCCGAAGAACTGGCCGGTATCACCTTCTGCCAGCTCGTACAGCCCGGCGCGCCTGTTCTTTACGGGGGTATCCCGGGGATGGCAGACATGCGCGACCTGAGCTTCAAGGCCGGGGGCGTGGAATTCGGTCTCATGAACGCCGCCATCTCTCAGCTGGCAACATATATCGGTGTACCCAACTACTGTTCCGCCGGTATCACCGAAGCCAGGATCCCATCCATGCAGGCGATCTATGAAAAGACATTTTCCATCTGTCAGTGCGCACTCGCAGGAGCCAACTTCATCCATCACGCAGCCGGCGTACTGGAGTCCCTGCTGACCGTGGAATACGGCCAGTTCGTTATTGACAACGAGATTATCGGTATGGCACTGAAAATGATTCAGGGAATTGATGTGGATGAAGAACATCTGGCCGTAAAAGAGATCGCGGACGCAGGACCGGGCGGAAACTACCTGTCCTCTGAACATACGCTCACGCACCTTCGTACAGAATTTCTGGAACCCATGCTCGTCCCCCGGGAAAAGCGACCGGAAAGCGAGTCCTTACACGAACACGAACACCTCAGCGTACTCCAGCACGCACGCAAGAAAGCCAGTGAGATCATCCAGAGCCACCAGCCCATGGCCCTGCCCCAGGAAGCGGACCCAAAACTCCACAGGAAATTCCGCATCCACCTTTGATTGGATTCAGCTGTTATTCAATCAACTTCGCATTGCTCAGAAATTTTTCCGCAACTTCCCGTGCCGTAATATTCTTATCCGTAACCGTATAATTCATGGACTGCATGTCCGCGGCAGAAATCAGGCCGTTGAGTTTCTTGAGCTGGGCTTCCAGTTCCGGATACTTCGCAAGGGTATCCTCACGCACAACAATCGCACAGTCATACGGTGGAAACAGCCCTTTGTCATCCTCCAGCACCGTCAGTTCATAGGCGCTGATACGACCGTCGGTGGAAAAGGCATCAATGATATCCACCTCCTCTTCCTTGATTGCCTTGTACATAATATCCGGCGCGATCTTTGTGACACGGGTAAATTCAAACCCATAGAGTTCTGCAAACTGTTTGTATTCAGGCCGGTCTGTGAATTCATGGTCAAATCCGGGCTTGAGTTTGGATGCGTGGTCTTTCAACTCCGACACCTTTGTAATTTCCAGTTCTTTGGCATGCTCTTTTCGCATGGCAAAGGCATACGTATTGGCAAACCCCAGCGGTTCCATCCATCGTAACTTCCACTGTTCGCTGAATTGTTCCGTAACAATCTGCCGAACCTGCTCCCGGGTCATGTCTGAATTATACTTCATATTCAGAAGGTTGATCAGCCCTGTTCCCGTGTATTCGGGGTACAGGTCGATCTCTCCGGTGCGGACCGCATCAAAGACCACCTTGGTCCCCTGAAGTCCCAGTTTGCGCCTGACCTGGATATCCGTATTCCGCTCAATCAGCAGCGCAATCATCTCACCCAGAACCTTCTGTTCTGTAAAGTGCTTGGAGCCCACAATGATCGATTTTGCTTCTGACTGCGATCCAGGCTGCTCCGGACCGGATTCCAACGACTCAGGCGTTTCCGTACACTGAAAAGAAAGAACAATTATCGCACCCAGCAGCACCAGCGAAGCAATACCCAGCAAAAGATTCTTCATACTTTTCTACTCCTGTAAAAATAATTATTGTTCTCCGTTATTGGCGTAATTAAAGAAAAGACCGTATTTGTTTTCCAGTTTATTCTCTCTGCAGTTCGCTTTCGACTGCAGTTAACAGTTACTCCGCCAGCTTCAGGCCTTTTGGGGTAAATGCTTTCTGCAGCATGGCCATGATTCCGTCCAGGGCCAGAGCCAGGAGGATGGCCGGAACCACGCCAATAAAAATTACAGTGTTTCCTTTTTTCTGAAGGCCTTCGATAATCAGGTCGCCCAGTCCGCCGGCACCGATCAGGCTGCACAGGGTGGCAATGCCCACACAGATAACCGTAGACGTTCGCACACCGGCCATGACAACGGGCACACAAAGTGGAATCTCCACTTTGAGCAGAATCTGAGCGCTGGTCATACCCATTCCCCGGCCCACCTCGATCATGGTATCATCGACTTCATCAATGGCAATATAGGTATTCCTCAGAATAGGAAGCAGTGCGTAAAGAAAGAGTGCGGCCACCGACGGCTTTAACCCTGTGCCCAGGTACGGCAGCATGAGCGCAAGCAGGGCCAGGCTGGGTATGGTCTGAATGATACTCGCAGCAGCCAGCACTGCATACGCGCCTCGTTTGAACCGGGTCAGGACAATCCCGCCTGTAACCCCGATACCAATGGCCAGCGCCATAGCCAGAACGGTCAGACGAATATGCTCACGGGCCTTCTGAAAGATCTCTGACTTACGATCTCGGACCGACTCCCAGAACCCCTTCTCTTTAAATTCTTCAGACGAAAACAGGCGCTGTCTGCCTGTTTCCGAAGTCTCTGTTCCAGCAGAAACGGCCAGTCCGGCAAAGAGACTCAACCCCAGCACCGCAATCAGGACAAAGAGAATAATTCTCATGCGCTTTCCTCCGTTTCCATCTCTCCAAACACCTTCGCGATCTCACTGAGCAGTCGCTTCTTGGTCAACATCCCGACTGGCGCTCCTTTTTTCCGGACCGCAAGAGAGGAGCACCCGCTTTTCTTGAACATGTCCAGTGCATTGATCAGGGGATGTTCTGCGGACAGAATATACTCGCTGTCTGCAAAGCACTCGTCCCCAAGGGGATCGAGCTCCATCCCGGACAGGGTCTGAGTGAGCAGGGAAAGCTGAAAACGGTGACTGCCCAGAAACTGATCCACAAATTCATTGGCCGGATGGTCCACCAGTTCGGACGGAGTTGCCAGTTGCTGAAGTTTTCCCTGATCCAGCAGCGCGATCCGGTCTCCCATTTTCACTGCTTCAAAGACATCGTGCGTGACAAAAATAATGGTCTTCCGGATCTCGGACTCCAGTTCCAGGAACTCATCCTGAAGCTGCTCGCGGGTAATTGGATCCAGCGCACCAAAGGGTTCGTCCATAAGGATGATGGGCGGATCTGCGGCCAGAGCCCGGGCCACGCCGATTCGCTGTCGCTGGCCCCCGCTCAGCTGAGCCGGGTACCGGTCCCGGAAATCATCTGGATCCAGGCTGACCAGCCGAAGCAGTTCGTCGATTCGTGCACGAATCCGCGATCTCTCCCATGTAAGCAGCCGCGGAACAACAGCAATATTCTCTCCGATGGTCATATGCGGAAAGAGGCCGATATGCTGGATTGCATATCCAATGCTCCGCCGCAATTCCACAGGATCGTATCCAGAGGTCTCTCTTCCATTGATCCGGATACTGCCCGAAGTGGGTTCAATCAGGCGATTGATCATCTTCATGGTCGTGGTCTTACCGCTGCCGCTGGTACCCAGCAGCACAACGGTCTCACCTTCAGCTACGGTCATGCTCAGGCTGTCAACAGCGGTGATGCCGCCCAGAAATATTTTGGTTACTAATTCAAGTTCAATCATACGTCTTTCCAGGATTATTGTTTATCAATCTCCAGAATGACAATCAGCCCATGCGCTGCTCCCTGGCCCTGCTGCATGTGAGTGACCAGGTGCCGCAGTGCATACCCCAGCTGCGGTTCAATGATATTTTCCCGGGGCATACCGCGGCCCAGCCAGCCCACGCCTTCGACCACCATACGCATCCGGGTCATCATATCCTTGAGCGGTTCGGGATAGGACGCTGGAATTTTCGGTGGAGTTGGATGAAACTCCATCTCGTTCTCATTATAGGTCTCGCAGAGCTGCTGTACGTATTTGACCAGGGTATTCCAGCACATCTGAAGATTTTCAAAGTATTTGTTGAGAAAATCAAATCCAGCTTTGGGCACGTAATCAATAATCAGCGACGAAAGGTCTGTACGCATGGACTCTTCGTGAAGAGAATTCACGGCTTTTCGGATTTCTTTAGAATTGGGATTGTATTCGCCGGTATCCATGTGCCTGCCCGTAAAGACCGACCGGTCAAAGAAAACCAGCGGATTGATCTTTACACCTGCCCGGTTGGAGGCTTTTTCGATAATATTGCCCGCTTCCTGAGAACTCATCAGCCGAAGCGTCAGGTGCTGGAGCTCATCTCTGCGTTCTTCCCGTTCTTCTTTGTCATAGATATAGGAAACCACATAATCCATGTTCTTGTTTTTTGACAGGTCATTGACCCACAGGTCCCACCACTCATAGGAGTACCGTCCCAGCCAGTCACAGACCACAATACTGTACCGTTTGGTCCGCTCCGCGATCTTGCTGAGCATTCTAACCATAGTGCGGTCATCGTTGTGATGCGAACTGGTGCCGTAAGACATGAAGTAGAGATCAAAGGGTTCCTCGTCTTTATCCAGGGGAAGATCTTTGGTAAAATTTCCCTGTTCAAAGAACATCTTGGGATTGTCCCCGTAAATCGCGGCAGCCTGATCCAGCAGGGCCTTGTTCAAGTCCACGCCCTTGTATTTTCCCAGCATCTCGGGTTTTAGCAGATCCACCTCCTGCTGATGCAGATTGGGATTTTTTTCTTTGATGCCCATCAGCAGCTCAAATCCGTCCGCACTGCCGCAGCCCAGGTCCATGACCTTGAGTCGCCTGGATTCACTCCGACAGTGATGGAGCAGTTTATCCAGGTGTGGCCGGATCACGTTCCGTGTAACTTCATCCTCCCAGCAGAGACGGACATTGTCATATTTTCCCACCAGTCCGGACTTCTTGGCATAGAGTCCGCTTTTAACGGCCTCGGTATAAGCTTCATCTGAATTTCGTTTGGACATGGATTCTCCTTCCACACATTATTTCAAGGTTTGCGGCAGAATGCCGGGAATAGTATCTATCAGTTGTTTCTGTACATCTTCGGGAATGCGGTTTCGTTCCATCGCCAGGATCTCATGATACTTTCCGTGTGCGGCCTTGAGCGCTCCGCCCTCTTCGTCTTCCAGCGGATAGGCCATGTACACATCATCTACAGTTGGCAGCGGCAGGTGATACATGTAGTTCTTTTCGGTTTCCATGACACCGCGGATCATCTTGAGCCGCTCCGCAGCACTGGCCTCATCCACCTGGGCCGAAACCATCATTCGCTTGGCCAGGCCAATATGCGCATCATCCATAACTGCCTGCTCCGGACAGAACATGTTGGTCCGTTCCAGCAGGCCGAAGCTGTAGTGCACGTACTGAGGACCGCTGCGGGGAACAGTAAAGTAGGTCATAAGTTTTTCCACCGTGGCCTGAATACCGGGACGGTCCGCATCGCCCACACCCGTGGTCGAGTAGCAGGGAACGCCGTAATAGCGGGCCATCTGCGCACAGTTGCAGGTGTAATGAACAAATTCGGGTGCCCCGTACATGTCATTGAGATTGTCAAGTCGGCACCGGACCGGAACCGCTCCGTAGAGTACTGGCGAGCCCGGGGCGGCCAGCTGGTTGAGACAGAGGCCTGCCAGTTCTTCGGCATTGATCTGTGCGGCCATGCCGAGTTCATCAAACGGACCCGTGGTGCCGCCCATGGGGCAGCTGGAAATCACAACAGGAACGCCGCGCCGTGACATGGCAATGAGTTTGTCTGCAGTATCATCCACAATCTGAAGCGGACTCTTCATCACGCTGGTAATAAAGGATATAATAGGATTCTCTTTAAACGCATCCGCACCGCCCGCAATGATCTCGCACATCCGGATCACGTCATCCAGCGCATCCAGAGACGTAACTCCGGCCATCACGTGCTTGGTCATATTGTTCAGGCTGGCCAGAAATTTATTCACATCTTTATTCTCTGCTGTAACCTCCTTGTCCTGGATATTCACGCAGCGGATAAAGAAATCCAGATGTTCCAGGTTCTCACAGAGATGCGCAGCCGTACACAGCCGTTCAATGGATCCGTCCCGGCGGGTAAATTCAGGGGTGTTTCCGTTGTAGCTGACGTCCAGCCACACATTGGTCTCTGAGCCGGAACCGAACCGCACGCGCGGTTCAGCCGCGTCCAGAATCAGCCGGTTGTCAGGGTTGCGTGCACCCAGAACAATTTTGGACGGAACCGTATCCAGCATCCGGTCCACGACCTTGTCTCCAATCCGAATACGTGTACAGTCGCCTGCATTCTCTGCTCTGGCTCCCGCATCTTTGAATATTTCAACGGCCTGCGGGTTGTAGCAGAAGATGCCCGGATCCTCAAGAAGCTCACGGGACATACCATCAATAATTTTGACCTGTTTCTCGCTCAGCCGCTCTTGCGGCTGAACCACGACACCTTCTCGTTGTTGTTTATTCACGGAATACCTCCTGTCATTTTAGAAATATTTTCTCCACCCGGGCTTCCGGGAGGATATCGTAATTTTCATACGCATATTCAGCACTGATCGCTGCTGTATGCAGAACAGCGTCCTCGATATTCACTTGATCGAGCCGCAGTTCCCTGGCAAGCAGCCGGGCAGCAATCAGATCCATGGCAAATGGATTGCGGCCCACCAGAAATCCCATATCCCGGTGAATCATGGGACGCTGTTTGATATCCACGCAATCACACTTCTCTGTTACACCGTACAGGTGAAGCACGTGAATAGTCCGGCCCCACTTGCCGTTCATCAGGCCCACTGCATAGTCCACCATGCGCGTGGGCAGAGTATCCCGACCCAGCACCCAGTCCGAGATCTCGCGACCATGAAGCTCAACAGCATCAAAAGGACAGACCGCCACGCATTCACCACAGCCGATGCAGAACTGCTGATCAACCACGGGCGGATGCTTTCGGTCGTCAGCCAGCTCAATCGCGTTCTCCGGACATCCGCTGATACAGGCTCCGCATCGCGTGCATTTCTCATCATCAAACCGGGGCAGCATGGACTTGTGCATCACATACTTGCCCTTGAGCGCAGCACATCCCATGGCAATGGATTTGATGCATCCAGCTACACCAGCCAGACCGTGCAGGGTCAGATGGGCATGATTAATCACTGTGTCCGCAGCCTCAAACCCGCCAGCCCTGAAGATTTCGCGGTACCGGTTAAGCCCGGTGATTGTTTCAGTGATATGCTCTTTCTCAAAGGTGAATGTGTCCGCTACAGATGTTTCGGGACGGTCAAGTACTACAAAATCCATACCCGCAGCCTTGTCTCGGGCCCAGCCGTGTTTGTGAGCCAACTTGAGATAATCGTTACACTTGCCGGACGGATTCTGCTTGTGGCCCCGGCGCCCGGTATATGCTACGGTCGTATCACCGGAAACAACTCCGCGTGCGCCCTTTTCCTCGAATACGGTCTTGGAACTGACTGTATATTCGGGCTTCATACGGGTCGAGCATTTTGGCTCGCCGATATGGACCTTGACCAGGCACTGACCCGGATTCTCAATGTGTTCGGCTGTATCCGCAATCGAGTCCCGCAGGGCCTTGTCTACCTGTTCCAGGGGAAAGCGGGAGATCCGGTCTTTACGGCTGTCTTCCGTTGTAATGTAGTAGATGGCCGGGGATTTATGCTCTTCTCGAAGAAAACCGGGAATGTTCAGTTCTGTTTTCTTCATTATTATTTCAACCTCTTGATCTCTGCAAAATTATCAAGAATTTCCTGACGAATATTTTCGTCCAGGCAGCTCTTTGCCGGCGCCTTTCGGATCACATCCACCTTGCTGCGGGCACGCACCATAGCCGAATCCCGGCTGCTCTCCTGTTCCCGGTGTTCCCGGTTGGAAATCTTCGGAACGCAAAATTCTTCCCGCATGTAGCCCAGGGTGTGTTCTTCTCCCAGGTAGTCGCCGGCCGGTCCTTTTTTAATCATCAGTTCCGTGGCCAGGGTATCCTCATTGACCTCAATGCCCCGAAGTACACGCTGGCACATACCCAGGATCTCGTTGTCCACTACCAGCTTGTCATAGGAAACCGTCAGATCGAATTCCATGAGTCCGGCAATATCGTGAATATAATTGGCTCCGGACATGGAAACCAGCATCGCGGACATGGCACTTTCATACGCGGCCTGAATATCCATTTCCTTGGCATC
The DNA here is from genome assembly GCA_964524955.1 of uncultured Planctomycetota bacterium. Classification (GTDB taxonomy): domain Bacteria; phylum Planctomycetota; class CAZGEP01; order CAZGEP01; family CAZGEP01; genus CAZGEP01. Next base: position 22,182 of record CAZGEP010000057.1, read on the forward strand.
CGAGGTCCCGCCCGTGGAATAATAGGGAATCTTGAAATGTTGTGCCAGCTGCGAGACACCGGCGTTGATCATGCCGCGCTCAATGGGTCCGGCCAAATGGCCCATTGTACGCAGATCGGTAATGGAGCCTACACTGCCGCAGATTGCGGGTGCGCCCTTGTTTACTGCCTGAACCATGGCCACGCCGCCGATGGTCTCGGCAATGTGTGTGAGCACGTTGGAAGCCAGGGTGATCGGCGAGGTTGTTCCGCAGATCGGCTCGGTGGGTACAACCACAGGCAATCCCTTTTGGGCCAGGTAACAGGTCATATCTCCGTAGTGTTTGTCGATTTTGAACGGGCTGATAACCAGCGTAATAAAGGAGACAAAGGGTTTGTCCCTGAGTGCCTGTTCGCCGCCTGCGATTTTTTCCGCGATCTGAACGGCTTTCTTGCATCCGTCCATGGAATAGATACCGCCCATCACATGCTTGGTTGTGTTGTCCAGGGCATGGAAGAAGCGATTGGTATCAATGTGTTCCTTGTCCTTGATCTCATTGGGAAAGACATTGATGGTAAAGACGTGAATATTCTTGAGCGCGTCAACCATGCGCGCGTTCAGGATTACATCCTTGACCTCGGCTTCGCGGCGTTCGCCTGTATCCGGATCCAGCACATACAGGGCTGTGCCACCGGTACCGTAGTGAACCCGGCTGCCTTCCAGGACCGCATCAAACTCGCCGTCCCTGGAATAAAGAGTGATAGACGATGGATTGGAATCAATCGCGTCTTCCACAAAACTGCGGGACATGCGAACGATTTGATTTTCCGCATCCACGTCTGCCCCCGCTTGTTTGAGCGCGTTAAATCCCTGCTGCGTGTAGACCTTCATGCCGGACTTTTCCAGCACTTCAAAGGCCGCATCTGCAATGGTTTTGAGGTCACTGTCTGAAAAAGGCTTGTACCAGCCGCCTTTGAGTCCGGGAAAATCGTGTTTGAGTCGTTCCACTGTGTTCTCCATTTCAGGTTTAAAGTTTTCGCTGTTCAACCAGGCCTTCCATTCCCTGGGTGTCAAAGATCTCCGCGGCCGTGTCTGCCGGACATTTACCGGTTTCAAGGCGCTCGCGGAGTGGTTTGAGAAAGGACTCCTCTCCCAGACCGCGATGTTTCAGGCCGTCTTCGGCAATATCAATCATGGTCTGTGCAAAGTCCCTGAGCGTGAATCCGCCTGCCTTGCCGCTAAGTCCATGGCGACAGGCCTGTTCCCGCGCAGCAATGATATCCTGCCAGGTGTGTGAGCGGATTTCCGATTCCGCCTTGTCCCGGGCTGCAACCAGACCCAGGGTTATGGCCGCGATCACTGCCAGGTCATCGGCCGGTTGCTGATCATTGACCCGGTTCTCCACCGTATAATAACGGGAGATACGCGCATTGTACCAGTAGCAGGTGCTGTGGGTATCAATGTCGCTCTCCTGCGGGGTCACAGGAACCTTGTTTCCGTCCATGTCTGTTGCCTCAGCGGTTTCCTGCGCGTAGTATTCGGCAAAGCTGTCATAGCTGTCCAGGAGCAGGGGGTGTCCGTCGCGCTTGGCATACACAGGCTTGAACGCAAATACGGTCTGAATGTAATCCCGCAAGTCCTGGAAAGGCTTTTCCGGAATACCGGTACGGCCCGGTTCGGGTGCTGCCCAGTCCCAGAATTTTTCGGCAGCGCATTTGTACTCGGGATCTTTCGCTCCCTTCCAGATACCGGAATGTGCTGTCAGTGCGGTCTGGGCCGGTGCGAATCCATTGAGAATATTGACAATGGAGACGGCCTCATCCATGTCCACGCTGATGTGTACGTGGCTGGCCGCATTCACAGTAAAGAGATGGAGGTCGCATCCGTCCTCCGGGGGAATGGCCTTGTTTGTTCCAAAGATGTGATCCCACACACTGGTCCGGCTCTGCTTCATGAGCAGGTCCCTGGACGGCCGCGTTCCGGGCAGAATACCGTGGGCCAGAAAGCAGACATTATTCGTCTCAGAGAACCCGCGCAGTTCAGAGACCAGCGTATCAATCGCTTCCTGAAGATCCATCAGGTTGGCCACATGTGCCAGGGAAAACTCGGTCTTGCAGTATCCGGTCTCACACGAAGCCACGGTATGATTCTGCGGCCCCGGTTTCTGTGCTCCCGTAACCTCACCGGTCATGCTGTCGGTTACCGGCTCCCATCCAATGGAGGCCAGATATTTCCAGAGACGCCGGACCATGTCCAGGGGTACAGCCGTTCCGTCCGGATAAACCAGCGGGAACTTGAGTTCCGCGCCCAGCCGGCGTTCGTTCATATTCCGGGTTTTAAGAGCTTCACGAAAGCCGCCTTCCACATACGAGTAAATCTTATCCATAATTGTCCTCTTGAAGTCGGTTACTATTTTTTTTGTCCTAATCGTTATCGCTATCGGTATCGGTATCGGTATCGATTTTGTTATCAGGTTTACAAAAGCATGTTCGATACCGATTACGACAACGATTGCGATTGCGATACGGATAACGTATCACACGCCGCATGACTATCCCATCACATGCCCGTCGCCCTTGATTACGAATTTGTAGGACGTCAGTTCGTTCAGGCCCATGGGTCCGCGCGCGTGTATCTTGTCCGTGGAAATTCCGATCTCTGCGCCCATGCCCAGAGACTCACCGTCACAGAACATGGTCGAGGCATTGTGCAGAACCACGGAAGAGTCCACCTGTTGGAGAAAACACCGGGCAATGTCTGCATTTTCGGTCACAATCGCGTCCGTATGATGTGAGGCATAGGTTTCAATATGGTCAATGGCCGCGTCCGCATCATCCACTATGCGAACAGAATAAATCATATCCAGGTATTCGGTTTTCCAGTCCTCTTCGGTTGCCGGCGTTACATCCGGAACGATCTGCCGCAGCCGTTCGCAGCCCCGGATCTCCACGCCCGCATCCCGGTGCGCCTGGATGATCTTTTTCAAGTCATCGGGCCGTTCCAGAAACGCCTGGTGAATGAGGAGGGTTTCAGAGGCATTGCAGACTGCGGGCATCAGGCATTTGGAATCCACAGCAATGGCAATGGCGCGGTCCAGATCTGCTGCGGCGTCAATATACACATGGCAGAGACCTTCGTAGTGCTTGATCACGGGAATGGTGGAATTCTTCGCCACCGCCTCGATCAGCCCTTTCCCGCCTCGCGGAATAACCAGATTGATCCGGTCACTGCGCTGAAGCAGTTCATTGACATCTTCATGGGTTCCGGAAATAATCTGGATGGTATCCCCGGGCAGACCCGCGTCTTCCAGGGCCCGGCTCCAGAGTTCGCCGATCAGGGCATTGGAGTGTTTGGCCTCTTTGCCGCCGCGCAGGATCGCGGCATTGCCCGCCTTCATGCAGAAAGCCCCTGCATTGACCGTTGCATGAGGCCGGGCTTCATAAACCATGAGAATCACACCCAGCGGAACAGAGATACGTGCAGCCTTCATGCCGTTGACCATGGTCTCAAACTCACCCCGACCCACAGGATCGGGCAACGCTTCTATCTTCTTCAGGCTGCCGGCACGCGCGTCGATCTTGGACGCACCGAATTTAAGCCGTTCGATCATGCTCTTGCGCAGCCCGCTCTCCTGAGCTTCTTTGACATCGGTCTCATTGGCCTTAAGGATATCCG
>CAZGEP010000058.1:0-25835 GCA_964524955.1 uncultured Planctomycetota bacterium
ACTCAGAGGAATTAAACTCCAGTCCCCACAAACTCTGGGACGTTAACAAAATATTGGAGATCCGATCGGTTCGCTGCCTGTCCGGTTGAATCCATCCTCCAGATACGCGGAAGCGCCCATGCTGGCCCGACAGGTCCGGCAGGGAAAACTGCCGTCCGTGGATGAACGGGTTCCTGAGGAACCTCTGGTCGTTGTACCGCTGGAGGAGACCGGCACCTATGGAGGCACCTGGCATCGGGTGATGAAGGGAACCAGTGATTTTCATGCCTACGGTCGCTGCGTCTATGATCAGATCCTTCGCTGGGCCTTAAACCCCAGGGACGGCATCAAACCCGGGCTGGCCAAAGAATGGAGCCTTTCCGAAGACGGAAAGGTCTTTACGCTCCGGCTGCGCAAGGGGTTGAAGTGGTCCGACGGCCATCCCTTTACTACGGATGATATTGTGTTCTGGTGGGAGATGATTGCCAAGGATCCCAATCTGTCGATCATTCCAAGGGAGTGGTCCCTGGGCGGTAAGCCCATGGAAATGATCCAGAGGGACGCCCTCACCCTGGAGCTTCGTTTCAATAAACCCTTTCCGCTGGCCGAATGCTATCTGGCATTTAAGGGAAACCAGTGGCCCCTGGCCTTTGAACGCAATGGTTTTTTTGCTCCGCGTCATTACCTGGAAAAGTATCTGCCCACTGCGGACGAGTCTGTCCGGACAGAAGACGCCAGTTATGCCCTGTTTGAGCGCAAGGCCAATGACTTTAATCCGGAGCGGCCGGTTATGTCTGCCTGGAAACCTGTAGAATGGGCCCCGGGGAGCCACCTGCTGGCCGTGAGGAATCCGTATTACTGGAAAGTGGATCCGGATGGCAATCAGCTGCCGTACGTGGATCGGCTGGAGATGGAGATTTGCCTGAATCCGGAAATGATCAATTTCAGGGCCATCAGCGGCAGACTGCCCATGCAGCTTCGCCATATCAGTCCGGCCAATGTGGAACTGCTCAGAGAATTTGCGGACAAACGCAATTACCGGATATTAAAGTATGAAACAACCATGCGAGGTTGTGTTATGCCGAATCTGGCCTATCCCAACGATGACTTTATTCGAAAGATGTTTCAGGATAAACGTTTTCGCATCGCGCTTTCTCTGGCCATTGATCGTAATATGATTGCAAAACTGCTCGCACGCGGCTACTGCGAACCGGGCGGCATTGGCATGTTTAAAACCTCGCCGTATTACGTGCCGGTGGATGATCTGCCGAATTACTGCGTGTATGATCCGCAGCAGGCCAACAAACTGCTGGATGACGTAGGGCTTTCGAAAAAAAATGAACAGGGATATCGTCTCCGACCAGATGGAAAACCGCTCAGCCTGATCATTGAAAAGGCCGGTGAAGGACCAGGGGCGCTGGAAATCGTTCGCAGCAACTGGGAAGCGGTCGGCATCAAGACCTCGCTCAAGTATGAGCAGCGGACCCTGTATTTTCAACGGGTGACCAAGAGCGGTGAGCATATGATCGGAACCTGGGGGCAGGAGTGCGTCTTTCCTCTGATCGTTCCGCACCGGTGGTTTGCCACCAACCTGTGGGATGAGTGGGGCCATCACTGGGCGCGCTGGTTTCTTTCCGATGGTAAGCGGGGACCGGAACCGCCCGAAGCGGTCAAGCGGGTACAGCAGATCGAAGGCGAACTCTACAGGGCAACCAGCCACGAGGTGCGTATAAAACTCTTTCGCGAACTGGCCCGTTCGTATGCCGATAACATGTGGGTTATCCCCACCACTGAACGGGCAATAAACGTAGGTGTATGTTTGAAAAATTTCAGAAATGTTCCGCAAACAGGGGTCAGCTCATGGGTGGTCATGACTCCCGGTAATCTGAATCCGGAAACCTTTTTCTTTAAAAAAGACTGATTTTATGCTGATCTATATACTCAGGCGACTGCTCAAAATGATACCCACACTCTTCGTGATCTCGATTGTGGTATTTGTCATTATTCAGCTGCCGCCCGGTGATTTCTTTGATTCACTCCAGGCGGAACTGGCTGAAAGCGATTCTCAGGCCGATCAGGAAGCCTTTGATACGCTCCGGGAACGCTATCACCTGGACAAACCCATGTGGAAGCAGTATCTGTACTGGGTGGGCGGTTTTTTCAAAGGCGATTTCGGTTATTCCTTTGAATGGCGCAGGCCCGTGTCCGAGTTGATTCTCGAACGACTGGGGTTGACCTTTCTGATGGCACTGGGGGCCATGATCTTCATGTGGATGGTGGCCCTTCCGATTGGGATCTATTCAGCCTGCCACCGCGGAACTGTCGGGGATTACCTGCTTACTTTCGTTGCATTTGTCGGGATATGTGTGCCCGCATTTATTGTTGCCCTTGCCGCCATGTACGTATCGGTATTCTGGTTTGGCGGCAGTGCAGGCGGGCTGTTTTCGCCGGAATTCAAGAATGCGCCGTGGAGACTGGCACGGATTCTGGATATGCTCAATCATATATGGGTGCCGGTTGTAGTGATCGGTACGTCAGGAACTGCCGGTCTGATGCGCGTGATGCGCTCCAGCATGCTCAACGTGCTGGATGAACAGTACATTACCACGGCCCGTGCCAAGGGTCTGGCCGAGCGATGGGTCATTTATAAATACGCGGTCCGTGTGGCCATTAACCCCATGATCAGTATCTTTGGAATGCAGCTTCCCCGACTGATCTCCGGTTCTGTAATTGTGGCCATTGTTCTGGGGCTGCCCACGACCGGTCCGCTCTTTTTCCGGGCGCTTCAGACGCAGGATATGTATCTTGCGGGAACGTTTCTGATGCTGCTGTCCATGATGCTTTTATTCGGGAATCTGCTTTCGGACGTTCTGCTGGCATGGGCCGATCCCAAGATAAGGCTTGAGTAACGTATATGACGAACCCAACACAGACCAATACGGATTATGCAGGGCAGTGGAAACTGGCCTGGCTGAAATTCAAGACCAATCGCTTGGCGTTGACTGCTGGAGTGGTCCTGGCTGGAATGTATCTGTGTATGATATTCTCCGGATTTCTGGCTCCGTACGGCGTGGACCACCGCTTTCAGAAAAGAGCCCTGGTTCCGCCGCAGTCGTTTCACTTCTTTTCCGATGACGGCTTTCAGCTTCGCCCCTTTGTCTATGGCCTGGATATGAAGATCGATGAAACTTCCGGCCGCCGGATCTATACTCAGAACCGCACCAGACGATATCCGGTCCGTTTTTTTGTGCGCGGAGACGAACACAGTCTGCTGGGTATCCGGAGTACGCTTCACCTGTTCGGGATCGATGCTCCGCAAGAAGAAGGGATCTTCTTCTTTGGAACCGATAACCAGGGCCGTGATCTCTTCTCACGGGTACTGTACGGCGCTCGTGTTTCCCTGACCATCGGTCTGGTCGGGGTCTTTCTCAGCATTGTGCTTGGGACCATACTTGGTGTGGTTTCCGGATATTTCGGTGGCTGGGTGGATGAAGGCATTCAGCGGTTTATTGAAATTCTCCGTTCCTTTCCCCGAATTCCGCTGTGGATGGCGCTTTCAGCAGCCATACCCGCAGACATCAGCCAGATCAAGACCTACTTTATGATCACTGTAATTTTATCTTTGCTTGGATGGACAGGGCTGGCCCGCCAGATTCGCGGAATGGTCCTGTCCCTGAAAAATGAAGAGTATGTACTGGCTGCCCGTCTGATGGGGGGAGGCCATTCTCATATTATTTTTCGCCATCTGGTGCCTGGTGTGCTCAGTCATGTCATTGTGATCGGAACCATTGCGATTCCCGGAATGATTCTGGCGGAGAGCTCGCTGTCTTTTCTGAATCTGGGCATTCGGCCACCCATGACCAGCTGGGGTGTGCTGCTGCAGTCCGGACGCACTCTGTCGACGCTGTACTTTTATCAATGGCTTCTGATTCCGTCGATATTTGTCGTGATTACTGTATTGTGTTTTAACTTCCTGGGAGACGGACTCCGCGACGCCGTGGATCCGTATTCGAAATAATGGCAACTGTTACAGAACCTCCTGTATTGGACATTCGTAATCTGCGGGTGGAATTTGACACCCTTGACGGTGTAGTGCCCGCGGTCCGGCAGGTGGATTTGAACGTCGCTCCCGGCGAATTTGTCGGCCTGGTGGGAGAGAGCGGTTCGGGTAAGAGTGTGAGCGCCATGAGTATCATGCGTCTGCTCAAAGAACCACCTGCCCGTCTTTCCGGATCAATCGGCCTGCGCTTCAAAGGGGCGTCCGAGCCTGCCGAGATTCTCAGTTTTCAACCGGACAGCCGTCAGATGCAGCAAGTGCGAGGGGCTCAGGCAGCCATGATCTTTCAGGAACCCATGCGCGCGTTATCTCCGGTTTTTACCATTGGGCATCAGGTTGCTGAAGCCGTGTGGCTTCACCGGGATGTCTCTCGATCGGAAGCTATGGATGAAGCGATTCGTATGCTGGATCGCGTAGGCATTCCCAACCCTTCAGTTCGGGCTCATGACTACCCTCACAAGCTTTCCGGCGGACAGCGGCAGAGAGTAATGATAGCCATTGCCCTGGTTTGTCGGCCCGCCCTGTTGATTGCGGATGAGCCTACCACTGCGCTGGACGTGACCATTCAAGCCCAGATCCTGGATCTGCTCAAGGAACTCCAGGATGAATTGAACCTGGCTGTGCTGTTGATAACGCACGACCTGGGCATTGTCGCCGGCACCTGCTCGCGTGTCAATGTCATGTATATGGGCAGCATCGTGGAAAGCGCTGATGTCTGTTCCATCTATGAACGTCCCGCACATCCCTATACTCGTGGACTGATACAGAGCGTGCCGGTTCCGGGGCAGGGCCATCGGAAAAAACTGCATTCCATCCGGGGTACGGTACCGGATCCCCGAAATTTGCCCCAGGGGTGTCCGTTCGGACCGCGCTGCGATCTCTTTGAACCGGGTATCTGCGATGTCAGCGGTCCGGTCCGAAATATGTCCGCAGGTCCGGATCACATTGCCCGGTGTTACAAGGCTGTTACGAACAGAAAGGATATCTCCCATGAGTGATTCAATCCTCCTGGATGTTCGTGATCTGAAAAAATACTTTCCGATTCGTCAGGGATTCTTTAGACGCGTGACCGGAAACCTTAAGGCTGTAGACGGATTTGATCTGACGGTCAACCGAAGGGAAACCGTAGGCCTTGCCGGTGAGAGTGGCTGCGGAAAGACCACGGCGATTCGAACCATAATGGGCGCCTATGACCCCACGGGTGGACAGGTGCATTTTCCGTTCAGAAATACGATGACGGATATTACCCGGCTTTCTGCTTCCGAAAAACGGCTGCTGTGGCGTGACATCCAGTATGTGTTCCAGGATCCATATGGTTCCCTGGATCCCAAGATGACCGTACTGGATATTATTGCCGAACCCCTGAAAATTCATAAAATCGCGCGCGGCGCAGAACTCAAGGAGCGGGTCGCGGATTTTCTCAGGCGTGTGGGACTGGATCCCGGGTACATGAAGCGGTATCCCCACGCATTCAGCGGCGGTCAGCGGCAGCGGATCGGAATTGCCCGCTCCCTGGCTCTCAAGCCCAAGATGTTGTTGCTGGATGAACCGGTATCAGCACTGGATGTTTCCGTTCGGGCACAGATTCTCAATCTGCTGCTTGACCTGCAGGACAAACTGGATTTGACTTATTTGATCGTGGCGCACGACCTCGCGGTTCTGGAGCGCTTCTGCGACCGGATCGCAATTATGTATCTCGGTCAGATCATGGAACTGGCCGAAAGCAACGAAATCTTTTCCAATCCCCTTCATCCCTATACACAGGCACTTCTTTCCGCGATTCCCATCGCAGACCCGAGAAAAAAGACCGAGCATAAAATCATTAAGGGAGAAACTGCATCACTGAGTGACGTGGCCGAAGGATGCAAGTTTTGCGACCGATGTCCAAACGTCCAGGAGCCATGCAGAAAGACCATTCCAGAGTTGAGGGAGGTCAAAGAAGGACACTTCGCGCGTTGCCATTTGCTCTAAAATAATTTCCCCTGCGTGTACTCCTTCCACACCTTTTCAAACCAGCCGGATTCAATAGGCAGGGAACGAGTGCGTTTCCAGGAATTGCGAATGCTACCGTCGGCGTTTCGTACGGTTTCCAGTGTCTTATTCCGAAATTTTCGTTCCAGGGGAATGCGTAACTTTGCCGGGTCCCTGAGAAGAGTATCCAAATCCTTTTGACTTACCAGATATGATCCGCGGCTTTGGCCGTTGTCCCGGATATATTTTCGGATTGCGCTGAGAAAACAGAGATGTGTCAGGCATATATCTCGTATCTTGAATGCTGCGGGTAAGTCTTTGGGACGGTTGATTCGAATGCGGTCGTCAATATTGATCCACGTACGATACGCTTGCTGATAAGCGGATTGGATTTGATCTGCACGGCGGATATGCGAACCGAACCGGCTCATCCTCTGTTGAATCTCGGATTTCAGCTGCCGGAGGGAGTGACAAGGCGTGCCAGAAAGAAACGTCCTGCAGCGTAGAATCACCGTTTTCAGGGAGCGTGTGCAATTGCGCTTGAAGGTCTGAATCTCGGGCGGCGTTGTATTATATCTTGCGCAGATATACTGCGCGGCGCGGAGTCCACCGACCTGACCGGAATTCAGGGCCGATCCGCCGGGACGGTATACACCATGGGTTCCCGCTGCCTCTCCAATGGGGAATAAGTGCCGGATATTGGATTCCCACCACAGATTGACGGCAAGGCCGCCGTTGTTGTGCTGTGCGCATACACCGATTTCCAGGGGGGCGCGGGTGATGTCGATTTTATGTGAGCGATACAGATCAATGGCCTGGGAATTGAGTTTGCGAAGCCGCTGGATAGGGGTTCTGCCGGTTGCGCCGGAGTTCTTCAAATATCCATGTGCTTCACTGGACAGTTTGTTCAGGGAAAAATCCGTCGGGTTTGCAGTGAAATCCATAAACACTCTTCGGCCCAGAAGTTCGGTTTCCCGATAGACTAACAGATCGATCAGGGACGATCCGTGGTTTGCTACCTTGGCCGGGTCAAAGGGCCACTGGTAGCCTTTGAGAAAAATGGCGGTCGAAAGTGTGCCTGTGTCGGGAAAGAATGGGCGAAGGAATTCCCGTTTGTCCTTGCCGCTGCTGTCTGTTGAAATATACCGGGGAATTACCTGCTGATAACTGCCGGAAACATTCCATCGGAATTTCAACGATGCAAGGCCGTATTGCGATTCCGTAAGGTTGCAGGCGTTTGCCCCGGCTTCCAGTGCAATACCGGTACTGCCTGTGTGGTTCTTGGGATACACACTGTTTCTGTATATCGCACCCGGACCGCCGGTGCCGTAGACCACGTTTACGGCATTGAAAAGAACGATGCCAAAATTTTTATAATGCAGGCGGGTTTTATCCATGCATATGACGCCGACCACGGATTTGGGACGGGTTTCGGACATAATAAGGGATACGACCTCATGTCGATCAACAACCGGAATCTTCAGCCTTCGTACTTCCTCCAGCAGAGATTTAAACATCATCTGAGATGTTAGCGGACCGGCGGATGTGGCCCGTTGTCTGGGATCATGGTCTGTCTTGTATCCCACAAATTCTCCGTAGCGGTTATGGGGGAACGGAACTCCCAGGTGAACAAGATGGTAAAACTCCTGAAGCGAGAGCGCGGATTCAACCAGGGCCGTGTCTCCATGCATGGCACCGCCGCGCATCAGGTCTTCAGCCATGTGCACGGGGCTGTCCGCCGTTCTTGCTGCAGCGGAGAGCTTGTAATATGTCTGCTTGTCTGAACCCGTGTTTGCCGAAGTTCCGGCACCAAGCTTTTCCGTGACAATAACAATATCCCGGCATCCAATTTCCCACAAATGGATTGCGCAATTCAGTGACGCTGTACCGGATCCCACAATCACCGTATTTACATTGTGGACTGTACATTGGGTATCGAAAATGGATGAAATCTGTTGACGATTTTTTTTCATGGGAGGTATTACGAATCTTCTACTGTATGCGCACAACCCAACAACAGGATTGCATTATCAAAACTTCATGCGTTTGAAAATACCGGAAGTGAGTTCAAATTCCTCTTTATTGATCTTGTGCGCCTTGATAACGTTCGGGCTGGTGAAACGGCTTTCCCATTTCTGGAAGAGGACGGCTTTGTTTCCCGTAACCCTGTAAAAGTCGTTTTTGCTGAGCATTTCCGGATTGTTGTCCTTGGTCTCGGATTCGGACACTTGTGTGAGATCTGCTGAACCCTCCTGCATATCTTCTTCCGGGCTGCCGGATGAAGGGGCGACTGACGACGATGTATAGGGGGACTGCGGGCCGGATTCTGTGTCCGGCGAAAGCCTTTTGGATTCGCCTTTTTTTTCTGTAATGCGGCGGGTAACGCCTGTCTTAATTTCGCCGCCCGGTGTAAAGTAAAGATCAAGCGCTTTGTCGATTTCCGTCAACGGCATAATGACAATATTTGTGGCAAAGCTGGTGCTGTCACGTACGGTTTCCATTGCCTCTTCATTGAGTGGGTTGTACACGGCAACCGTTAAATCTTCCTCTTTAAAGCCAATGGGAAACAGTTTGTATTTCATGCACACGTCTGAAGGAATCAGGCCAACCACCTTGGGACTGACGTCAACCTCCAGCGATTTGAGAAAGGGAATCCCCAGGGCTTTTGACAATATCGTGGCGATCTGCAGCGGTTTGAGGAAATCCTCTTCAAGCAGGATATCGCCCAGAAACTGATCCTCGTCAACAATGTCTTCGTTTAAAATACGGTTTATTTCCGTGGCGGGAATAATTTTCTTTTCAATGAGAATCGCGGCAAATCGTTCATTCATGCTGTTGTAGCCGGTTTCATCCATGGAAAAACCAATCCTCATAAGATGGTAGTGCTGCTGTTTTTATTATAATAGAAAGAGTATACAGAAATTTTCTTGACTTCAAGTCAAAAGTAACATAAAATTGATGAAAACTCTTTAAGGAGGATGGCATTGAGCAACCTCTCGATTGACAGTAAAACTCTTGATATCGGAAACGGCGCCAAAGTTGAAGATGTTAAACTCACCGGTGGAATTGACGGAACAACCGTAGGGCAGCTGGAAGAATATCTGAAAAAAGCTATACAGAATAAAACAGCAAATATTGTTCTTGATTTCACCAATGTTACATACGTGAACAGTACCGGCCTTGGGCTAATGGTTAAGTTTCACGACCTGGCGGAAGAGGGCGGTGGTACTTGTCAGATCTGTAATTTGCCGACAAAAATTGAAGTCATCTTCAACATGCTGGGATTGTTGGATTTCTTTACTGTTGAAGAAAGTGTAGATTCAGCAATAAAGACGATCACCTCTGGTGGGGAAGAGAAAGTCGCTGCACAAAAATCTGCTCCAAAAGAAAGTGTTTTTCCAATTGTTGCTAAATGCGCATCCTGCGATTGCCGGCTGGAGTTCGGCCAGCGCGGTCACTTCAAATGCCCGAGATGTTCTTCCTATTACCTGGTTACCCTGGAAGGCAAGGTCAAGGGATTCAAGGATCTCACCAAACATCTGATTGACCTGCTGATCCCTGTGGATCTTCACTTTCAATCCGGTATCTGCGGTCTTGCCCGGGATGCGATGGATAAGATCAATTTTTCGGAAACAGATATTCAACAAGTGGAAGCCGCGCTTCAGTCTGTCTTAAAACATATTTCAGACAATTACAAAGGGCGAAGCAACTTGAAAATACTGATGGTGTATGGAACATTTGATTTTTCCATCGGTATTGTATGCTCCTCTCCATATCTTGATAAGAATAACCCGGACCATTCGGCGTTTCTGGAAAATCTGCGCACGAATGTAGACCGGGCGGATGCGAATATCCTTGCGAGCAACAGTCAGCTTGTACGGCTGAGCAAGCGAAGCAGCAAAGCACCGCTCGCGTAAGGCAGGATTGCCTGCTCCTGCGGCAAAAACTTCGCTGTATGTGATAAACGTTTGTCTATTTTTAAATACCGTAATCGGTGTGATCACAGGTAATGTACTTGGCATGTCCTGGCTGATATCCAACCTCCGGCGGAGTTTTCAATTTATCAGAGTCGGGGGACTTTTAATCCTTTTTCTCCGCCGGAGGTCTTTTTTTCTCTGTTCAGTCCTCGTACTATTTTCCTGTTGAAGACATATCTGAAAACAATACAATGGGTTCCCGCTGGCAGGATAAATCATTGAAATCATTTATTTGAGAGGTCATTATGAACGTTTATAATTTTGGAATACTCGGGCTGGGCATGATCGCGGAATTTCACGCAAAGGCAATCGATGCCATGGAAAACGGCAAACTTACACACTGCTGCTCCCGTTCCATGGACAAGGCCAAAACCTTTGCAAAAGAATATGGCTGCAAATCATTCGATTCTCTGGATGAGATGCTTAAGGATCCGGAGCTGGATATCATTACCATCTGTACCCCCAGCGGTTCACACGCTGAATCCGTTATTGCCGCAGCAGAAGCCGGTAAACACGTAATCTGTGAAAAACCCATTGACGTAACACTTGAACGTATTGACCGGATGATTGCTGCGCATGAAAAGGCGGGCACAAGCCTGTGCGGTATCTTTCCGTCCCGGTTCTATGATGTTGCTCAGCTGGTTAAAAAAAACGTGGACTCAGGCCGTTTCGGCAAACTGGTATATGGCGGCGCATACGTACCGTGGTGGCGGGATCAGAAATACTATGACGAGGGCGGATGGAAAGGCACACAGAAATACGACGGCGGCGGTGCACTCATGAATCAGTCCATTCATGCCATTGACAGCCTTATCTGGATGATGGGGGACGTGGAATCAGTCAGTGCATATAAAGACACACTTGCGCATGAGAATATCGAAGTCGAAGACACAGCCGCGGCCTCTCTGCGTTTCAAGAACGGTGCCCTGGGTGTGATCATGGGTACGACCAGCATCTATCCCGGTGATTTCAAGCGTCTTGAAATCTGCGGCAATAAAGGAACGGCAGTTCTGGTTGAAGCGGAACTGGCTCAATGGAGCTTTGCGGATCAAGACGAAAAGGATGAAGAAATCCGAAAAAAATATGCTGCGGTTACAGACACAGGAGGCGGAGCGTCAGATCCGGCAGCCATCAGCTTTGAAAACCACAAGAGAAATTTCCAGGCATGCGTGGAAGCGATCGATAAAGGCGAAACCGTGCCCATTGACGGACCGGAATCACGAAGAGCCGTGGAAGTCATCCTCGCGATCTACAAGTCCGCGGAAGAGGGAAGGCCGGTAGTACTGCAGTAAAGAGTTACGAGTGAGGAGTGAAGAGATTTTCAGGCTGGCAGCCATTAAAGTATCATTCGCATGTCGATGTTCATGACGTTGGTAAAGAATTGTCCCTGTTCTGTGAAGCCGGCTTTTTTGTAAAACGCAACAGCCCGTTTGTTTTTTTCCAGTGTGCCATCCATGAGCATAATGCTCCGGGCTCCTTTTTCTCTGGCTGAATCAGCAATCAGGGGCATGATCAGCGAGCCAAGTCCCTGACCTTGATAATCATCAGCAATTGACGGTGCAAGCAGCGGATCCAGCCTGTCTTCAAGTGTAATCCCCAGTTTTTCATACCGTTTCCTGTCATAATCCCTGACCTTGTATTCCATGATAAAGTATGCAATGATTTTATTTTACGTCTCAGGCATAAGTAGAAACCGATCCGCAGTGTTCTGATCAACTTCACGGCAGAATTGCTCCGCGCATTCAGTGGTAAAGGGGTGGGGGGCGTACAGCGATTTTGTTTCATTATTTATCTTTTTTGCTTTCAGTCGGTTGCCCCATGTTGTATTTTTTCTTGTGAAATGCCGTGGGCATTATGCGGAACCGGTTGGGGCTGTACAGGCCGTGTCCATGTGCCCGGAGCACCGGCGACCGGGAGTTATTGGTAAAGGAACCGGCGTTTTTGAGAAGGACATGGGATTTGAAGTCCAGTTCAAGCATGGCCAGCAGAATTTCTTCGTTTTCAAAAAAATTGTTTCCGCGGCGATCCAGGTCTTTACCGGAAAGAGAGAAAAGGGTTGTTACCTTGGGCGCAGCCTTGATATTGCGGACATACCGGGCCGTGAACCGGGTCGGAACCTTGAGCCGGATGCGCACCTGAAAGTCTGAAACCATGTCCGAGATAATGGGCTTGAGTTCCCTGAGAATCTGGCGGTCCAGCGGGGTTTTGGTGCGGCGGGTCATGGCGGATGGATATTTCTTTCTTCGATTACGCGTATTTACTGAAACATTGATTTGTTTTTTGTCCAATCGTTTGTTGCCGGTCCTGAACAAACCGTAGCCGATGCCGGCGCCGGCACCAGCTGGATGTGCATGGATAAGCGGGTTGCACAGGATAAGATCTTTGATTTTCGGAATCTTGAATACAGTGATCGATTGAATGCTTCCGTTGGGCAGCTTCTTCTGGTTGTGGGATTCGAGGGTAACGCCCTTGCCCATCTGTTTCATGCGCTTGAGCGCGGCTTCTCTGGTCAGATGGATGAGCAGTTCTTTTTTCTTTTCATCTGTGGGACAGACCTCCAGGAGCTGTCGGGTCACACGAATCCTCTCCGTAATATTGGCTCCGTCGTCTTTGTCATGCATGGCCACAGTCACATCAATCTGCATGCACCCGGTAAAAAGGGCGGTGGCAAGAAGTATACATACAAACATGAGATTTCTTATATTATTCATTTATTCAGAACTCCCAAAGATAGTTAGTGATAAATTGTTTTCGTAATCGCTATCGGTATCGTTTTTCGTCTTTTATTTCTTAACTGACGATACCGAGTGCGATTACGAAACGGAGCAGTAGACGTTGCTGGTTCCTTACCTTCACTCATTATTCGTCATTGCAGTTAAAGCCATTAGCCATCAACCATAGACTGTCGACCAGATTGCCGTACCGCTTTACGGCGCAGCAATCTTCACCGTATTCTTTCCATGAATCACCATGCAGCCGTTCTGGACCGTGCAGGACGCTCTGCCGTGCTGTCCGAAGTCGCCAAGGCCCTTGATCTTAACAGTATGGCTCAGTTTGCCCTTGGTTGTGTCAAATGCCTTGAGCTCAAAATCCTGGCGATCTTTGATTTCAGCCACCAGGTGGTTGCCGTAGAAATCTCTCCGAAGGTGAACCACTGGCGTGGAGTCATAGCCTTTCTGGGTATTTTGCGGAAAAAGATCCTTGCCAGTCTTGCAATCCACACCGGCAAAGTAAAATCCCTGGCCCGGATGTTTTCGGAGGCCATAGAGTCTGCCGCCGCGCATGCGCATGGAATACATGGGACGTGTGGAGGTCGGGTTTTTGGGGTCCGTTCGCCACAGCCGCCTGCCGGTGCGGCTGTCCAGCATGTAGATGGCCTCCACATCATAATCTTTTTTGATAACCGCCAGGTAATCGCCGTCCATTTCCATTCGGACCGATGTGTCTGCGGTTACATCCATCAGGCGTTTCCAAACCAGTCGCAGGTTTTCAGTGTCCAGCATCAGGTAATACCCGCTGCCGCACAGGGCCAGATGTTTGCCGTCATGGGTGATCGGGTGTTTGCCGGGCGCTGTCTTGATGATTGGGTTGGTCTTTCGAAGGGTCAGATTGGCAAAGTCCAGACGGCCGATCAGTTTGCCGGTAGTTCGGTACCGGACTGTGACACTGAAAGGCATCATGCGGACGCTTACCAGACGATCTTTGTGAAAGTTGGGCGAAGCGTACAGGTCGCCTTGTTCTTTTTCCTGCCAGGCAACCTCTCCGGCCGGATCCCGTGTGTCCAGGTAGAGTACCAGGGTTTCGGTTTCACCGGCAAGGCAGAGCAGGTCGCCGCTCATCAGCGCGTAGCGGATTTCAAAGTCAAAAGGAACCCGGTACCGCCATTTGAGCCTGCCGTCCGAGAGGTTGAACGCCAGCACGTCAAAGAGACCGTGAACCACGACAATGTCATTGTATACAAAGGCCTGGCTGAAACCGGCCTCGTTTCCCTTGCCTTTGAGACGGATTTCGTCAAACCAGTCATTTCCCCGTTTTTCAGTGGCCTTCCAAGCGGTTTTTCCGGTGGAGGAATTCAGGGCATAGAGAAGGAATTTGTTGTCGAATTTTTTCTTGACCCGTCCGCCCAGAAAGATGAGTTCCGGCCGTATGTGCGTTTGACCGCGGCGGTCCAGGGCCAGCCAGGCGGGCCCTCTCTTTTCCTCCATGTTCAGTTCCTTTTCATGCAAGGGAAATGTCATGGACGCGGCAACATTCTTTTTCGGTGCGCATAGTTTGGCGGAAAACGATTTTGGAATTTGAAAACGACAGAGTCGGGCAATGTCTGCGATCCGCCAGAACCGTTTGCGAAGCTGTGCAGAACGGGCAAGATTGTTCTTATGCTTATTGAATTCGCTCTCTGTTCTGGACAGGAGTTCTTTGATAACGTTCTGCCCGACTTTGGTTCCCGGAAATTCCACAAGGCGGTTGAGCTTTTCATCAACTGACTTGCCGGAAAGCGCACTCCTGGCCAGGCTCTCGAATTCGGTTTTGAATACTTCCGAAGACTGCTGCATGGATAGCAGCTGGGAAACCGCAACTTCTTCGGACCGTACATTGAGGTCCCTTTCTGCAGGGGATACGGCGCTGTAGTACAACGGAAGTGCTCTCTTCATCAGGCGGATGTTCCCGTTGATGAAGGTCTCGTACCGGCTTGCTTTTGACAGAAGGGAAGAGCGTTTGAAAATGTCATTGACTTTCTCTTTAACCATGTTTTTGTCTCGGGTATAGAGCGATGAAACACCATACTGGTATCCGCCGTATTTACTGATGATTCCCTGAAGGTACTTTGAGGATTTGATATATTCTTTCTTGCGTTCGTAGACATCGGCAATGGCAAAAAGGGTTTGAATTTCATCGGCAAGTGTGGTGGATGAGCGGCTCATTCCAGTGACATTATTCAGCTCTTCTTCAGCATTTCGTTTGCGGATGCTGCCGCGGGCAAGCCTGCGGTAGACCCGGTAAAGTTGCTGATTGACCAGGGCACGGAATCCAATATCTTCCGGTGAGATGTTTGCCAGGCAGGATTCCATAAGCCGGGCCGCATCTTCCAGGCGGTCTTCGGCAATAGCGAGTTCCGAGGCCGCAAACGTACTTTCCGGATCTTTTTTCGCTTTAACCTCAGCATTAACCTTGTCCCGGTCATAGAGCATGGAGATGCAACCGGGATTCAGCCGCAGTTCAAATGTGGTGCCATATTTTTTAAAGGTCAAGCGGGTAAAGGGTTGAAAGTACGGGTGTTCATTGACCGGGACCGTATCTGCGGCAACCTTTTTCCATCCCGCGAGCTGCTGTCTGATCTCTTTTTTCTTTTTTACGTGTTTGGGCAGTTTTTCAAACGCCTGGACCTGGCCCGGTGCTTCCCTGATAATGTCCTCACAGGTTTTGAGCATAACATCATCATACGCCACTCGACGCTGTGTGAATTTCCGTTTGTTCAGGTCCAGTACGGCCATGTTGGTTGATTCTCCATACACCGGAAAGCATCCATGGCGGCAGTTGGTGACATAGAGTTTGTTGTCCTTTGTAAGAAACGGACGCGCGGTTATCTGACGTTTCAGGTTATTGTACCCCACGGTGGACCAGTGTGTTTTGCCAACTCGAAGTCCGAGGTACAGAGACGGATGTTCGTGATTGGGCAGAGACGGATCTTTGGATGCCCAGATGATGCCGCCGTTTTTTGGATTGAGAAGAAAAATGCCTCCGGGGCATGTTCTCCGATTATCCGTTTTTTTTACATTGTATTTTCCCCGGCTGTTCATGGAATAAACAAAGAGCAGTTCACCGGTCTTGATCGGCCCCATGAAATAGGCATTGTTGCCGCCGGTTCCGCACCCGCAGCCGCTGCTGTAGTGCTGACGGATGATCTGGTCCAGGCGCCTGCGCGACCACAGCACCTTGCCGGTGCGGCGGTCAAGTTTGAAAAACAAGCGGGAATCCACGGGTGTCATGTACAGGGCATCGTCAACAATCAGGGGTGGTTTGTTCATCCAGAGCATTGGCGTGGGCGGATGCATGTGGTCGGCCCGTCTTCCGAATCCGCGGGTGGCGTCGTGAATGTCGTGCGGATGGGAATAGTATGGATATTTCATTAACCACTTGATCCGCCCGGAGAGCGCATCCAGCGCAGCCATGGAGCCGGCATTGGTGCAGTAATAGACCGTGCCCTGGTGATAGAGCGGTGGAGAGGAAAAGCTGCGGATCCGGATACGGATGCCGGTACTGAAATCCACGGCAAACTTGCCGGGCCGGAGCCGACAGATGGGCTTGCGCCACTTGACTCGTCCGGTACGGCTTTCAAAGGCAATGACTCCGTATTCCGAATCAATGTGAACACCGGTTCCGATGTTGTCCTGAACGTATCCGGCATAAACAGTGGACGGTCCGGCCGCAGGGGCTGTGCGGAATCGCATGGTGGCTTCCTCTTCCGTGGACGCGGACATGGGTCCGTAGGACCATTTGAGTTGTCCGGTGATTTCATCCAGTGCTACCAGGGTCGGACCGTTTTTGTACATGGGCGTAAAAACCATGCCGTCGTGAACCAGGATATCTTCAGCCCGATTGCGGTAAAAGGACTGCCAGCTGACACGACCGCTCATCTTGTTTTCCCACCGGAGTTCACCGTTTAAGATTGAGCGGCAGTAGATGCAGTTCAAGTGACGGTAAATCACGCTTCGGTCTGTAACCACGGGCTGGGTTTCAATGGAGAGTCCGCCCCCGGATTTAAGTTTGGACCATACCGGGGACTTCAGGGCAAGGGGATCTGTGGTGGGCAGCATGTGCGCGTAATCATCGGTCGTGATGTTTCCCGGACTCCTTCGCTGTGAAATCAGGTCCGGGCGTTCGGCACTGCTGTCCTTGATGAATTTCAGAAATGCCTTGAGTTTTTCTGAGCTGAGTTCAGAGTTTTTAATGTTGGCCGGCAGCTTGATATCGACTTTTTCACCAAGCATTTTCCGGCAGTAGAGGATTTTGAGCGTCAGCTCAGGCGTATGGACTTCCTTTTCCGGAAAATACGTCCTGACCATGGTAAAGTATTCCAGCGCAGCCAGGTAATGGCCGCGGTCCAGCTCTGCATTGCCCAGTACAAGCAGGGATTTGGCACCGTAGGTGGTGCAGAGCATGTTGTCCCGGATATGGGCCAGGCCTTCCAGCGAGTTTTTTGCTTTGGAGACGTCAAAGAGTTCTCTTGCTCTGGAGTCGTTCTTTTCGCGGTAGAACTTCAAGTGTTCGGCAGGGAAATTGAGCAGCCGCATCTGGCAGTAATTGCTGACCGGAATGTACACCCCGTAGGGGCTTATGCGGTAGAGAATGTCTGGGAACTTATCAATTACCTGCTGGTAGATATCAATGGCCAGACGGTAATCGCCTTTTTTTTCCTTTTTAATACCTGCTGCGACCAGTGCGTCGGCTCTTGCGGAACGGTTGACAAAACTCTCGGAATGAAAGGTGGGCTCTGCGGAAAGCTCCATCTGTTTTCTGCCTGGCATCTGGATTCTGTAGTATCTGCCGTGCCGATCCCTGGCCATGAAGTCCGGTGTGTATTGTCTGTATACATCATCCAGTGAGGACCTGGTGTCATTCTTTTCAGGTGCCGGTTTGGTCGGGGCTTTCGTTTTTTTGTCTGCGCTCGCTGCATATAGACAGAAAAGTAAATAAGCGCTCAGAAGAAAGATGCATAACGTCCTGTTCATTGTGTCCTCCGAAGAGATAAGTCATCTAACGGATTACAGCCAGGTTAAATTACCTGGTGGTATATGTTTGTTTTATAATAATACCTTTGCGCAGCAGGAAACGTCTAATAAAAATCAGTACTTAAAGGACTTAGACGATTCCTTCATGTAAGTCAATTCAACACGAAGAACCCGGTTGTTCATCGTATCAGCAACATACAGGTATTTGTCACCGGCAGATACACTGCACGGCCAGCAGACCGGCAGCTTGGCAATGGGTTTAGTGCCTGGTTTGTTGGCATCCGCGTTTCCGTATACACCGAACAATTCAATCAGGTTATTGTTTCTGTCTACCACCTGAACCCGTGAGGTCATACTGTCCGGGACATAGAGACGGTCAAAAGGATCCAGGTCAAAGTTGCCCTGGTCGCATTTGCAGTTGAAATTCAGGGAGTCCATGGAGCCCATAGGGGAGAAACCGTATCGGAGCCATTCCAGACCGGTCGCCTTGCAGCGGTTGATACCGCTGTCATGTATGCCCACAAGCAGATCCCCGTCCGGTTTGCGGCGCAGGGATCCACCTTTGGGGCTGAATTTTGCAACAGCCCCGGCAAAGCGGATGTAGTTCCAGCGAGGCCAGGGATTAAATGCAAAATCGCGTGGCAGACGGCCGCGAACCAGGGGATCAATCATGCCGTTGGGGTCCCGCATGGGAACGCCTGCGTAAATGGCTCCGGTGGAGTCGATACGAACGCCTTTTCCGAGAATGCGCTGGCCTTCCGTATCCACGATTTTCTTTTTGATCAGCTTTCCGTCCATGGACCATAGGCTGATACCGTGTTTGGGAGAGTATACAGCGATGTGGCCCTGGGGGCCGGTTCCCAGCGACGACCAGTCGCAGTTTACAGTCTGGTAGACCCGTTCCGGAACCAGGTGTTTACCCGTGCCGCTGAACTGGATGGGTTTCCAGTCCCGGTCATATCGTCGGATGCCGCTTCCACGTCCCTTGGACATACCCACAAAGGTGCCGTCCGGCAGAATGTTGGCAAACTCAACATGGCCCTTGCCTGGCAGACTGACTGGAATGTGGCGGACATGCGCACCCGTGTTGCCGTCGTACGCTTCACCACCACCCATGCCTCCGCCATTAACAATATACAGCCGTTGATCGCGGGGATCATGGAAGATCTCCGGATCAAAGCGAACTCTCGGTGACGGACCCCAGCCGGGCGACCTGCGCTTGACAACAACATCACCGTTGCAGACCAAGTTTTCTTTGTCGTCAATCTGGAGGATGGTGCTTCCGCTGGCAGTCCACAGGCGCGTGGTTTTACGGCTGACATCCAGAGCAAGAAAAGAGGTGTTGGCAACAGGCAGTTCGAGCTTTCCGGCCAATTCACCGTACATGCCGGAAAACTTTTTGAGAACACTTCGCTGTTTGCCTGCGCAGAGCGTGTAGATGACACCGGTCCCGGGGTGGACCTTCATGGTCAGTACATCGCTGACTTCAAATTCACCCGTATACGACCCATCCGACCGGAAGGCAACGATCCGGCGATTGCCTGTGTCTGCTACATAAAGATTACCTTTCGCGTCTACGTCAATAGCTTTGGGGTCATTGAGGTGAGTTTTGCCGCTACCCCTGAATTCAAATTCACCGATAAAGGGTTTGGCAGAGAAATTCTTCCACGGCGGGCGGGGAGCATCCCACTGGACACGGAAGACACAGTGGTGGGGTTCGCCGCCGCGCTGCGGCCAGATGCTTCTGCCGCGCATGCCGGTTACGTAAAAGAGTTTTCCATCCGGAGAGCAGGCAACCGATCCGATACCACGGACTTCTTCCTGAAGCAGAATGGGGCCGGCAAAGTCTTCGGGAACACTGCCGTCAGTGCCAAGCGCCAGCAGGCGTTTGGGAATCCGGATGTGTTTACCGGATGCGCTGAGAAAGACAAATCGACCGTCCGGTGTAACCACCGGCATTTGAGCGCTGAAGAATTCATTCCACGGAAGAATGGAATGGGCCAGACCTGCATATATGGTCGGGATCCAGCGTCCGTCCGTCAGCTGAACAACCCGGGCCCCCTTGACCTTGTCAGTGGGCTGATTGCCCGGGAACGGATAAATCTGCCGTTTGTATTTGCCTTCCCGGTCATAGATCATGATCGTGTTCCAGCGGGGATGGCTGGTCATGCCGCCCCAGTTGTTCATCACATAGAGCTCTCCGTCAGCGCCGACTGTGATTCCAACAATGCCGCGCTGTTCATACGGAGACCATAGCAGTGTCCGGTCAAATTCAATGTCCAGTCCAAGCCCGACACGAACCTTATACTCGCCGCGAGGAACCTCACTGCCCAGGTCATCCTTGAAGTCCCAGGTCAGGGTCTGCGACAGAGAATCGGGCTGAAGGGGGGAGGGCGGGTTTTTTACGAGTACACCTGCGGCCAGGTGGCGGATGACCTTACCTTCGGAATTCAGAATGCCAACAGCTACATCAATCGGATTCGTCACCTCAAAGGTGATTGTGGCCAGCTCGTCCTTGACAGTAATCCGAGGTTTGCGTTTGAATTTTGCCTTGCGTTCCAGAGGCTTGATGTCAACCGGCTTGGGGGCCTTGCGTTCATATACAGTAACTTTCTTAGAAGATACTTCTGCAAGCTCCTTTGGACAGGCATTACCTGCCTGCAGATAGAGATGACCCCATCGGTCCGGAAGATGGGGGTCGCCGAACGAGTTGGAAACCCAGGCCAGGTCCCAGTTGAGTTCGCCGGGTGAATTCATCCCTTCGGGAGGACGGTTTACCCAGCGGGTTCGGGTGACATTGGCGCCCCAGAGCTTGGGGAGGTAATCGGAGCTGACACCCATGGATGTAAAGGGGATTTTGAATTCAACGGCCCAGTAGTCTTTTCCGATTTTGGCTTTGAGATCCATTCCAGGCGCTTTCCAGCGGGTGTCTGCACGGTCCTTGATCAGGGAGCATGCTCCAAGGGGATTGACAATGATCTGGTAGCAGGATTCATGGGTTTCAAGGTGCCCGACATCAAAGAAGAGTTCCAGGCAGTCATGTTTCCAGCTGACGTATTTTTCGTTCATCTTGAGTTTGGCGACTTCTTCTTCTGCACAATAGGCAATAAAATAGAAATTTTTATCATCTGTGACCGCCTTGATCATTGCAGGATTGCGTTTGTCCACACCCGGTACATCGTGGATTAAAAATCCGAGGCTTGTCCATGCTATATCCTTCCATACCGGATCATCAGGATCTCCGTCAATGACCGGAGGCTTTTTTGTGGATGGAACCATCATGACCTTCCTGCCGTAGCGTTTGACCAGTTCCGCTTCGGAGATATCAAAACCGGGCAGGACTTTCTTTGCTTTATCGGCGGGTGTTTCCGGTGCGGGTTTTGCAGATTCTGCAACGATTTTCTTCAGATTCTTCGGCTCTTGTTTTCCGGTTTCAAGATAAAGCCGTCCGAAAAAGTCTCTACCTGCCTTGGCGGCACGTACCGGATCCAGTGTGTAAATAACCTGTGTCATTTCCTTCTGTTTCCGGTTTTTAACATGGACCAGCTGTTTCCAGGCATAAACCACGTTTAAGAAACGGTAATCAGCAGGGGGCTTTGAACCCTTCCAGTGGCTGCGGAGAAAGTTGGCACCGATCAGACGGGGAATGTCTTTGAGATCACCGTCCAGTGGAATTTTGATTTCACCGGTCCAGCGGGTAACATACGGGACCACCGCTGCTTCAAGTCCGGGCAACTCCCAGGATGTGTCCCACGCTGCATCGTCTGCAGCACGTGAAGCCGTATACGTGACACCGTAGCCGGTCATTAAAATGGCAATGTAGCGGTTGCTTTTCCTTTCAGGACCCAGGTCCAGAACGATGCCGGTGTACCCGCCGTTTATTATTTGCGGATCATCTTTTTTTCGTCCCTTGCCGCCTCTTGCGCCGCGGACCAGTTTGCAGTTAAAGGCAATATACAGGTTGTTGTCGTCGCAGCCGAGTTGAATACGGGTTCGTTCGCGCGGAGTTCCGGGGGCCCATTCATCCACAAACATCATGTCCAGTCTGGGAATGTTCCTCCACGCCGGATCGATCTGAATTTCTCCGTCAACTGCGGGAACTGTTTTCATCTTCCTAACCACGGCTGCCGGAGAACCTGCGACAGCGGACAGACCTCTGGCGTTAACCGATCCACTGGCAGAAGAAACATTCTGCTCTCTGGGCCGATGTTCCGGGATTGTATCTGCACCGAAAAGGGATGCGGAAAGAAGAAATGCCAGCAGCAGAGAAACAATCGAAAAGGTCTTCATGCTCGAACCTCCTGAAATAAAATAGTATGAAAAGAATTATTGGTTATTCCCGGGGTTAAACCAGGTCTGGACTCCAATATTATAGAATAGTCGATCGGGTTTTTTCAGCCTCGAATAAAGGAGATCCGCCCCGATAATTCCGAGGTCTTTAACACGTGTTTGAATCGATGGTCCATGATCTCCGATGCCGCTCATGCCCGTTCCTTCCAGTGAAAGACCCTGCTTCCTGAACTCCTGGATCATCAGCGAAGCCTGACTGATTGAATGGGAGATGATTACCTGAGGCCTGGTCTCGGGCGGAAGTGCAATCAGCTGCTTTGCAAGAATTCTCAGTTTGCTGTCTCTGAAGAATGTGAAGTGAACCTGATCTTTGCGGATTACAAGGCCGTTTTCCAGCATTTCCTGCCGCACAGTGTTCAGTCTCAGTTTACTGTCAGGGTTGATGATTTCTCTTTTATGCGGGTAGCGTTTCCACTCATCGACAGACATGTGTTCGTCCGGAGCCCCTTTCCATATGTTCTGGCCCAGAAAGTGAATGACAGTCTTGCCTTTTTTGATGTAATATCTGACTGCGCTTGAGTAGCCGCTCAACGGATCGACAAAGACATGATCCGCCCGCTGCCCGAAGGTGTCTGCCGGGTGGTCAATGATGACCGTTGGAATGTTCAGGTCAAGTACCTGCGAAATCCAGGGGTCATCGGATATGCAGCATAGGATTATTCCGTCAAAGTTTTCCTCCTGTACGGCTTTCAGTACCGGATGACGAAAGTATCCATCGGCAGGCTGTCCCATGCAGATGATTTTCAGCCCCCGATTGGTAAGATCAATGATAGCACGCGAATCCATTGCCTTGTTTTTTGAAACAGGAACCAGCTTTTTGTCAACAATGTTCCATTCATTTAGAATACCGCTTAATATATCTTCTCCATTGCTGCGAGTATTAATGAATTTGGAATCAATCGTGCTGTCAAAAATAATACCGATCTTCAGATCTTTCCCTGCAATGAAAGGGGTTTCGTTGAAATCAGCCACATATGTGCCGCTTCCGTGCTGGCGTACAATCAGGCCTTCGCGGCACAGTTCTTCCAGTGCGCGGATTACCGTGAGGCGATTGACACTATAATATTGATAAAGTTCGGAATCCGGAGGCAGCCGGTTGCCGGGCTGATAAACGCCGTCTGAAATTTTCTGGCGCAAGTCTTCCTGAATCTGTTTGTATTTGGGGATTCGCTTGGTTTTTTGATCGTTCATGAGCACCTGAGTTGTTTATATTGGGTCATCTAAATGAACTATAATTAAAACTAATCTGGTTGTCAAGGCTAAAATCACTGTATATCTGGATTTCTTACTTTTTATCTGTTTTCCTGGGCGGTTGTTTTTTCTGCAAATACGTCTGCCTCTGGTATGTAGTCGGGTGAATACCGAAAGACCACGCCTTACGCAGTCCGTATCCATGGGCGCGGGCGCGAAGGACCGGGACCCGGGAATTGTTGGGAAAGGTGCCGGTGTGTTTGAGAATATCCGGTACGTTAAGATCCATCTGAAGCAGGGCCAGCATGATTTCTTCATTTTCAAAGAAACCGTTGCCGTACCGGTCCAGGTCGGTTCCTGAAAGGGAAAACAATGTTGTGACCCTGGGTGCTTCTTTGATGTTGCGTACATGTCCCCTTGAAAAACGTGTCGGTACCTTGAGCCGGATTCGGGCCTGAAAATCCGATATCATGTCAACAATAATCGGCTTGAGTTCACGCAGTATCTGTCGGTCCAGCGGTGTATGAACTTTCTGGATCATGGCCTTGGGGTAATAAATTTTTTTGTTTGCCACACTGGACTTGAGCCACATGTGACCGGTCAATTTACCCTTATACTTGGCCGCTCCGTAGTAGATGCCGGCTCTGGCGGCCGGTGGATGACTGTGAACAAACGGATTGGGAATACGCAGGTGCCTGAGTTCGGGTATCGTGTATACCGCAATGGATTGCATGCTGCCGTCAGGCAGTTTGTCCTGTTTGTGGGATTTCAGCTGAATCCCCTTTCCCATTTTTTTCAGGCGTGTCTGCGCAGCCTCTTTGCTCAGATGGCCAAGCAGTTTTTTTCGTTTCTCGCCTGCCGGACATACATCCAGCAGTTTCCGGGTAACGCGGATGCGCTCGGTGATCGTGGCCCCCGGGTCCTTATCATGCATTTCCACCATAATATCCACCTGCATGCAGCCAGTAAAAAGGGCGGTGGCAAGAAGTATACATACAAACATGAGATTTCTTATACCCAAAAGCATCTGAATTGCGAAAGAAGGATTCGCAATTCATCATTTCTTGGTATTATAAGCTGCACTTGGCGCAGCGCAACATAATAAAAAAAACACTCATGTGAGCTTCAAGAATTGACGATATCCAAAACATGCAAAGTTTCCTTAATCCATCCCAGAGATTCATATTGCAAGAGGCACATCTTGCATCACGCAGCAAACGGTATGCGGATAGAATAAAAACCGTGCTTCTACTTGACAAGGGATGGACACCGGAGCAAATTGCCGAAGCGTTGCTGATTGATCAAAGCACCGTCTACCGTTACTTCAACAAATATCAAACAGACGGAGTAGACGGGCTTGTAGAAGATAACTATCAGGGTGGTACATCGAAACTTTCATGTCAACAGCAACGACAGCTCAAGAAGCACCTTGTCCAGCACGTATATATGGATTCCAAACAGATCGTCTCCTATATAAAACATGCCTTTGGAATCACGTATACACCACAGGAGCTCGTTCATCTTCTTCATCGCATTGGCTTTGTATACAAAAAATCAAAACATGTGCCCGGCAAAGCGGATCCTCAGAAACAGAAAGACTTTCTCGAAGAAACCTACTGGAAAACAAAAAAGAAGATGGGAGAGAATGATCGCCTGTACTTTGCAGACGCGACCCATCCGCTTCACAACTCCATGCCCAGCTACGGCTGGATTCCCAAAGGCAAGGTCTCTGAGGTGCCCAGTAATACCGGGAGAAAGCGTTTGAATATAAACGGAGCCATTGACATAGCCGATCTTGATTTTCAATATCGAACCGAAGAAACCGTTAATGCCGATTCCATGATCGACTTATTCAGGCAGATGGAACAGAATAATCCCGATGCACAACACATCTATGTTATCATGGATAACGCCCGGTATAATCGAGCGAAAAAACTCAAAGAATATATGGCCTCCTCAAAGATTGAACCCATTTATTTACCGCCGTATTCACCAAATCTGAACTTGATTGAGCGTCTTTGGCGTTTTGTTCACAAAAAAATACAGTACAACAGGTACTATGAGACGTTTGATGCCTTCAAAAAAGCATGTTGCGATTTACTCAACGGAGTAAAGGATTTTGAGCAAGAATTGCGATCTCTGTTGACCGAAAAGCTTCAGATTCTTGGAGAAAATATTTCGCCACCGTAGTTCACAATACCCAAACAAATCAGTTTCGTCTGAAGGTGTGACTTTCATTCACGGTAAAATGTCAATTTGCCTCTTGCAAATCTGATTTGTT
This sequence comes from uncultured Planctomycetota bacterium, assembly GCA_964524955.1. Lineage (GTDB taxonomy): Bacteria > Planctomycetota > CAZGEP01 > CAZGEP01 > CAZGEP01 > CAZGEP01. Next base: position 25,537 of record CAZGEP010000058.1, read on the forward strand.
TGGGTATAGATGGATGAAAGATGAAGAAACTCGAAATCGTTATCGCTATCGGTATCGGTATCGTATTTTAAGAAATAAGAAACAGCTGACACCGATTACGTCCTTATCCTGTTTATTCCACCTGAGGCGGATCAAAAACATGGCTTCGCCGACCTGTCAATCCTGTCCAATTCTCTTTATCTTTGTTGTTCTGAACTGCGAAAAATATTCGCTTTTCAGCCACTGGCTGCGCCGGATTGTCTTCGAACGGATGTTCCAGCCTCCATTTGCACTTAAATCGTTGTCACCAAAGCGTTTGA
>CAZGEP010000059.1:0-25275 GCA_964524955.1 uncultured Planctomycetota bacterium
CTGGATGGTCATACGATTCTTCTGGACGATTACTGCGCGATTCGGCCGGAAAATGCGAAGCGGATTAAGAAGCTGGTCAAGGCCGGACGTCTTTTTATCGGGCCGTGGTATGTATTGCCGGAAGAAAACCAGGTTTCCGGAGAATCCCTGGTCCGTAATTTTCTACTTGGAGAGCGGACCGGCAGGAAGTACGGTGGCAACATGAAGGTCGGATATTCACCCACGTCCTGGGGGCAGGTCAGTCAAATGCCACAAATTATGAAAGGATTCGGGATTGACAGTATTATTTTCTACCGTGGGATTTCCAGCGACACAGTCAAAGGGAATTACTACCAGTGGGAGGGACCGGACAAAACAAAAATATTTGGTGTTCGGCTAGGGGATTATGCACGCTCCACGTTCTTTCACCTGGTGCTTCGGCCGGTGAACTTCAATCGGGGGCGAGGTGATCAGGAGCACGACTGGAAACTTGGGGGAAAACCGTTCCGCGTCTGTGGTGCCGGTTCTTCCAGTCCGTATTATTTCCATGAGCCGCCCACCGGGTGGTATCCGGAGCGTATACCCGGGGCATTCAACGAGCTGGAGGAAATGGATCTGGGAAAATGGGAAACCCCATTTGCTCCCGCATTTGAGTGCAACGACTCGACCAGTGCTTTTTCCATAACACCGCGCATCATTGAAGAAGCAAATAAACAGGTTGAGAACAATAAGAAAATTCTCCACTCCAATATGCCTGAGTTTGTACGCCAGGCCATGAAATACCTGAAGAATAAGAAAATAGAAACCGTCAAAGGGGAGATGCGTGTTCCGCAGCGAGCCGGGGTGTGGACGGATCTGTATGCAGAAATCCAGGCGGAGCGAATGCCGACCAAATACGCAAACCGACGGGCTGAATTCGCACTCCAGCGTTCTGCTGAACCTCTTGCATCTATCGCGTGGCTGCTCGGCTGCGAATATCCCCGTCCTCATCTGGATCTGGCGTATCACTATCTTATCCAGAATCAGGCCCATGATTCCATCGGAGGATGCGGCAGGGATGAAATTGACGATGAGGTCAATTTTCGGTTTCGTCAGGTTGAGATCCTTTCCAAGACCATGATCGAAGACTCGGCAACGTTTATCGCCGGAAAGATTGATACTTCGGGCTTTGCGAATGATGATATTCTACTGATTGTTTTCAATAAACTCCCGCGTCCCAGAGATGAAGTTGTGCGTGCGGAAATTGATATTGCGAAAGAGCTGGGAGTTAATGGATTCCGTATCCTGGATTCTGACGGCAGAGAAGTTCTGGCCCAGATACGAGAAAAGAGTGAGTTTCTTGCTATATTCAACCATCCTCGGGAGCTTCCGCTGCGCAAGCGTTCTAACCGTTGGGAGTTCTACTTTAAGGCGCAAGACATCCCGGCCATGGGTTACAGGGTATTCCGTATTGAACCGGCGGACGGTGAGATGCGGCATCCCGGTTCCATGCGGACCGGTGCTCTGTGCATGGAAAACGAACATCTTTCCGTTCAGGTCAACAGCAACGGTACGGCCGACATGAAGGATAAATCTACCGGATCGACATATCCGGCAGTAAACTACTTTGAAGATCGAGGTGATGTGGGGGATTACTGGATCGGCCATTTTCCGGTCAAGGATCGAATCGTTACATCCCTTGGAAATGCAGCAGAGCTGGCTGTGATTGAAGACGGTCCTCTCAGCTGCACCATTCAGGCGGATCTGAAAATGCGTCTGCCGGTCAGTGCTACTCAGGACAGCCGTTCTCGGGAAACAGAAAATCGTGAAATCAGTATCTGCACCCGATACCGCCTGGTTAAAGGGGAGCGTTTTCTGCGGATTTCGACAACCATAAACAATACAGTCAAAGATCATGTGCTGCGTTCGGTCTTTCCGACACAGATTAAGACGGATACCGTTTGCGCTGAGACGCCCTTTGATGTCGTGGAAAGAGCGATACCTCTTCCAGATACCCGGGACTGGCGCGAACCATACAAGCCGGTTCAGCCGCAACAGAATTTTGTAGACCTCAGTGACGGCAAGAAGGGATTTGCACTGCTGAATCGTGGACTGCCGCAATACGAAGCTATAGACAATCCAGAACGGCCGCTGGCCCTTACCCTGATCCGTGCTAACCGGGCGTGGAATTCGGTACGGCTTGCGCACTATCCGGATCAGGACGGAACCCAGCTGCAGGGAGAATATACCTTTGAATACGCAGCCTTGCCGCACAACGGAAACTGGGAGACCGCCGGATTAACTCACCAGGCGGAATTGTTTAATATCGAATCCCTGACTGGTGCATCTGGCCCCGGCAAAGGAGATCTTCCGCTTTCCCTGTCCTTTGTTGAACTCAAGGGGAATGGACTCGTTTTGAATGCCATCAAGCGGGGAGAGTGGGATGACGATGCAGTCGTGCTGCGTATCAGCAATCCTGGCACGTCAAGCGTCCAGGGCAGCTTACGCACGCATGCATCTTTTGCGAGCGTTGAAGTCGTGGACATGATGGAAACACAAAAAATAAAGAAACTAACCGTATCAAAGACTGGAATGATTTCGATGACTGTTCCGGCTAAAAAAGTGCTTACAGTAAAGTTGCTTCGAAAACGGTCTTGAATTTTCATTCATTGAATGGATAATAGTAGTGTTTGTTGAAATCGATTGAAACCTTTTTTCGGGAGAACGGAAATGGCCAAAAGATATGTACGAAGGCGGCGGAAAAAGAAAAAAGGTAAAAAGAGTATTGCTCCCCGTGAGTCACGCTCTGCATCAGCGGACGTGCGACGGTATGATCCTGCGTCTGTGGGGACAGACCGTATTGACAGACTGACTCCAAAAATTCCGAAAGTTCGCAGACCCTCTGATCCGGATGAACTCGAACGCCAGGAATACCTTGAGAACGAGTACTTTGAAGAAGGGGTGATGCTGTATAAAAAGAAAATTTATGATGAAGCTGTCAAGAAATACGAGGCCGTGGTTGCGCTTTCTCCCAATGACGCGGATTCTCAATTTAATATCGCTCTCTGTTACAGGAATCTGAATAAAATCAAGAAGGCTCAGGCTGCGGTGCTGTGTGCTGTGAAAGTACGCACGAACTGGTCCACAGCATGGAAACTTGCTGCCAACCTTTTTTACAAGCAGCAAATGTACATAGAGGCTGAACAGGCATGCTGCAGAGCCATTGCCACCAACCCTGCCAAAGAACACAGGGTATATGAACTGTTGGGGAAAACATTGTGGGAACAGGAGAGAAAGACAACTGCCGCGGAAATATTCGAGGAATGTCTGACCTTTTATGACCGGAGTTCTCTGTCCAATTATTATCTTGGCATGTATTATTTCGGGAAAAAGAGTCTTTACAAAGCCAGCACTAACCTTGAGAAAGCAATCTCGATTGCACCAAGATTTACACAGGCTTTTTATCTGTTGGGCAGAACATTCTGCATGATGGGGCTGATCAGCAGCGCAAAGGATAATTTTGAAAGTGTGACCAACCTGGATCCCAACCGAAACGATGCCGTGGTCTGGCTTAAATTCCTTGATTTGATGACAGGAACACTGAGAAAATTCATACCCAATGCACATCCCGGTTACAAGACACCTGGAAATCTCGCAGACACCTATTTCCAGCTGGGATTGAAACTGATCGATGAAAAGCAGATTCAGGACGCCACAGATATCCTCGAAAAGGGAAGTGCTCAGTGCGAGGAATCGTTTAAAATTCATCTATGGCTCGGGGTCTGTTATGCTTTGAATTTTCGCTTTGACAGAGCGATGGAGCGCTGGAAACCCCTGGCGGAACAAACGAAAAAAGACCAGACGCTTTCCATCTTACTCAGTATCGGATACATCATCATTGTTGAACGAAAAAAAGCGCTGGAGATTATTCAAACACTTCCGGATAAGACAGCGGATAATTTGAAATTGCTGGCAGATAAAATTCCAGGCGTTTCTGCTCCGGGTTCCACGGTAAGCGATACCCTTGAACCGGAATCCAAAGACGGTGACGACAATGAACGCGATGAAAGTGAACTTGATCTGGATGAACTCAGTGACGAAGAAGAACAATTCCAGTCAGCGGAACGGGAACCTGTTGGTTCCGAAAGCAGCTCAGGAGATATTGACATTGATGAGGATGATTACGAAGACGACGAGGACTTTGATGAGGATTACGAGGAAGAAAATGATGAGGAGTACGCTGATGATGAAGAGGAATATGACGATGAGGATGAAGAGGACGTTGACGAAGAAGATGAAGAATTCGATGACGATGATGTAGATGAATACGATGATGAGGAAGACGAGGAAGATGAGGAGGTGGAGCCCCGTAATAAATAAGCCTCTCTCGAATCAGTCCAGTGTTGTCATAATAAGAACGCTCTCAGCAGGCAGTTTTAGTAACAGCTTCTTGCCGGGAGCGTATTTTTTTTCTGAGGCTGGGATGGGGAGCCCATCTGAATCTGTTGGGGAGGCAGACTTCGAATAAATATACTCTTTCATCGTTACCCGCTGTGTAAATGGAGAATTGATCGTGAGGACTGCATCGCGACGGGAATTGCGGTTTACAGCTGCAAACGTCCACTGTCCTTTGGGGGATTTCGTTGCAAGAAATCGCACCATGCGCGGGGAACCTGATTTACCGGCATCAGCAAACTGAACGTTATAGACGGTGGATCCTTTGGGAATGTAGCGGCACAGCAACGCCCATGGGTAAAACCAGGGTCTGAGTTTGATGTCTTTTTCGCTGTTGGCCCATGCCCCCCAGAAAAAGTTCTTATGCGAGTTGTCATCCAGCATCCAGGCAATCACAGAGTGAGTTCCTGCATTCAGCGCCTGAATCGCATAGTCTGACATGAAAAGCCCATACGCGTGTTTTTCAATGTTGCGATTTCCCCGAGGGTGAACGGCGTTGTCGTTCATCCCGGCTTCACCGACAATAAACTTCTTTTCTTTTGCTGCTGGATCAATCGACAATGCCGTTTTCCAGAGTGACCTCCAGTGTGTGCGCAGTTTCCCGTACTTGACAACACTGTCATTGGCATACAGGTGCAGGTCGTATACCTGGATAATATGATTGAGATCTTTTGCCGAGTTTTTGTGCCAGTTTGCGTTGCACTGCGAGGCATCCGAACCGGTTATTCTAACCGTCTTGTCCAGCCTTTTATCCTGAAGAGCCTTTGACAGATTCACCATACCTTTTTTCCAGTCATGATAACCGCCGGCTTCATTGTTGGGTTCATTGACCAGAATGAAATACTGGATGCAGGAATATTTCCGGGTGTTGATCAGATGATCCAGGTAAGCGGCAATGGTTTGAGCGTATTTTGGATCTGCGGTGTCTTTGATCCCGGGGGCGCGAGTCCAGGATCTCACACAGCCCCAGTCTGTCAGAAAGACCGCGGTGCCGGTCTGCTGGCAGATATCCAGAATGCGATAGAGCTTTTTCATTCGGTTTGTTTCCCAGTCAAAGGTGCCGTCTTTTTTCAAACACCAGCGACAGAGCATCATAACACGGGCAACCGGGAGCCGCATAAACGCGACTCGATTTCGGATAATGGTCCAGTGTTCATCGGGTATGTCGATCCATGTATATGGATTCCACTGGGCGCCCAGGCCGATGATATCTTTGCAGAGAAGGTTTTCTTTCTGTACAGAAACCGTGAGCCGAATGTCCCGGGTCATTTCTTTTCGTTTCTCAGAAAGGCTGGTGCCTGTAAAACAGACATTGTCGAGATAAAATGTGGCATCGGCAAAATTGCATCCCAGCAGAATTCGGTTAACATTCTGCAGGGCTTTCTCTTTATTGCCTCTGGGCTGGAATGTAAAGTCAGTAAGTTTCAGTTCAATCTTCTGCCACGTATCCGTCACGTTCGAAAGCCGGGTGGCTGGAGAGAGCCAGGCATCGCCGTCATCTTCAAAGAGCCAGATAAAGAAGGCGGCCTTTTCATCTGCCTTCTCTTTGCGAAGCCAGAAGGACACTCTCTCTTCCACACCGCAGAGCCACAGCGGAGCCTGCCTGTTTCCGTATCCGGCTCCTCCGTTTTTGTAAATGATTTTCACACAATGAGACCCCTCTTTAGGGTCCTGATCGGTACGGATAAAACTCGGTGGATTACCGCCATCCCGTGAAGGCGAAAACAGCGGCGACCCTTTCTCAAAATCGGCAATGACGACAGCGTCTTTTGGCTTCGGATGAACAAAGGCACAGAACGTCAAGAGCAGGAGAAACAATACGGTGAAAAAACGATTCATGACAAAGTTCCTTACGTATTCAGATTTGACGGCTTTTGGCCGACGTATATAAGGTACTGCCAGATGCCGAGATAGGCCCTTGGTTCGCTGCATTGGATGGTTGAAAATGTCTGTTGCAGTTTCGGGAGAAGGTGGCCGGTCATTTCAACATGATTGGTGCGCATCCATTTACGAAAGAAGGAGAAGGGCGTGTTGTGGAAGTCTACCACAGCGATAATGCCATTGTCAGTCAGATCCTGTGCCGCACATTCTATGGCCTCTTCCCAGCCGGGATTGATCATGGTGAGTGTATAGGAGAACAGAATCAGATCCACGGGTTCCAGGGGCTGGAAGTCGCTGCTGTATGCCTGGTTGATCAGAGTGATGCGGTCTGCGAAAGGGGACAGCTTTTTCTGAGCAACATCGAGCATGTCCAGAGAGAGGTCAAGGCCGGTAATCTGTGTGTGCGGAAGTCTGTGGCAGAGCTCCAGTGTGTTTCTTCCGGTACCGCAGCCGATTTCCAGAATCCGGCTGGGGGCCGGTACCAGGCGAGAGATTTTACGGATCAATGATGTGCGTCCGAAAAGAAAGGACCAGCGTGTCAGGTCGTAAATTTTTGAGTGTATGCGATAGTATTTTTGCAATGTGTCAGACATTGTTCGGTGATACCACCTCTGAAAAATGAAGACTGCCGTACGTTCCGACTCGATCCTGCTGGTGAAGTTCCCTGGTTTTATCTGTGAAGAATGTTAATGACCGTTTGAGGTTGTCGGGAAGAAAATCCAGAGTGATTCCAGCTGATCGCATGAGTATTCGTGTGCCGGGGGTGCTGTTTTCCAGGATAACCTCCCACTCTTCTTTCAGCGCTTCCGGAGCGTGCTGTGCCAGCCAGTCCTGATGGTCAAGGAGAATGTAGTGTGAATAGGAGCCGGGGTTGCCTTTCAGGAAGTCTGTAATGGTACACGTATGTGTCTGAATCCGGTGAATGGTTTCCCGGAATGTACTGAAGTTTTCTTCTTTCAGGTAATTGGGGCAGCACTCATGCGTATAGGAACCGGTCAGGTATACGCGCCAGAAATAATTTTCACTTACCGGGAGCTCTGTCAGGACGGTCTTAAGCTTTTCGCGAACATACGCATTGAATCCGCCCTCATATTCCTGTTCAATCAGCCGGACCTGTGGGCGGGGAACACCAATCAGGGAAAGAAACAGAGGGTGGCTGACAATGCGGCGAGTGATACGGTTCCAGAGCCGGGGTTCAATGCGCTCATAGATTTCCTGTTGCTCTTCAAGGGAGTTGGATTCGATCAGAGCCATGATATCATCTTTGATGCCGCGACGCATTCGAAAGAGAAACCGGGTGAAGAACCAGGCAAAGTCACCGGACGCACTGTGGAAGTAAAAGGATTTACGTCTGGAATCCGATCGGAAATACGTGATCTTTTTGTCCCAGAACGCACGGGCATCCTCAGTCAGATACGACCGGACAGAATTGTAATGGGTTTTGTATTCATCGCACGCGCCATTGCCGAACATGGAAAAGAACGTCGGGTAGTCGGTGTGCTGTATAAAGAGTTTCTTTAGCTCAAGCAGGGCATTCTGCCTGAAATTCATGTCAATGGCATGGATAGACACTGGCTTGTCCAGAAGATAGTCCAGCGCATTGCAGCCGGCACTGGTAATCATTATAATGCTGCTGTTGGAGTCGATCTGAAGAAGCTTGCGGTCAATACGCGGATCTTCCCAGCAGGTATTGTAGATCAAACGGCCTCCGTGTATTTTGCTGAACAGATAATCGTGTATTTTATTGGACAGACCTTTTCGAATACCATTCAAAGGAAGAACTCCTGTGATATTAAGTGAATTGTTTATAAGGCATATATATAATAAAGCAGAGAGGCATCACGTCAACAGGAAATTGCAAAATAAATACTTGAATATCAGAGATATGCCATATAATGCATACTCAATTGCAGCCTTGATTGAGAGTTGAAGTCCAATTCTCTGGAACACGGTGAAAATCCGTGGCGGTCCCGCCGCTGTAACCGGGGACATTCTCCGTCGGAACCCTTTTTTAATGTGGAGAGGATAACGAATGGAATACAAAGCCGTTGTTGTAGACGGAGTCGATACGTATCATTTAGAGAGTCGGTTGCTCAGCGATCCGGGTGAGGCAGATGCGCTGATTCAGGTTGAGATTGCAGGCTTCTGCGGCACGGATTTGAAGCTGATTCGGAAAGGGCACAGGGATTTGGTCCTTCCGAGGGTGCCGGGAGAGGAAGTGGTGGGTATTGTCAGGGCTGTGGGAAAGGGAGTGAAGAATGTTTTACCAGGCAGTCGTGTATATGTCTATCCCGGAATCTGGTGCGGGAGATGTCGTTCCTGCGTCCGGGGATATGAGAATATGTGCAAACATATGCAGATTATGGGATTTCAACGAGACGGCGGTTTTGCCGAATATGTAATCGCTCCCGCCAGGTCTCTGATACCAGTTCCGGATGCTCTTGCACCTGAACAGGCAGTCTTTGCCGAACCGCTGTCCTGCTGCGTTAATGCCGTTGAAAAGGCTGGTGTTGCCAGTGGAATGGATGTTTGTATTCTGGGGGAGGGCCGGCGGGAATATTGCTGGCCAGGCTTGCACGGTCACTGGGAGCAAACGTGGATGTAGTTGAGCCCCTTGAATCACGAAGAATCTTTAATCAGGGGATTGAAGCCATACCTGTCGGTAAACTGTATGACGTATGCATACCGGCTGTCGGAACGTATGAAGTCTATGAACTGGCCAGATGCCATCTTGCGCCTGGAGGCGTGCTGGTCGTTTTCTCCGGTCTGCAGCGTATGGAACAGTCCTTTGAATGCAATTTCAATGATCTGCATTACCGTGAAAAAACCCTTACAGGTACGTATGGTTGTTCGTTTCGGCATGGAGAACAGGCGATAGAATTGTTAAGAGGTGGTCAGGTTCAGGTGGCGGATATGGTTACCCATCGGTTCGGCCTTGATCAGATCGACAAAGCCGTGGATGTTGTGGAACGAAAACTGGGAATGAAAGTGATGATTTGTCCGATTATGCCAGGACATAATACACAGGGAGATTAAGTTATGGATGATTATATACTAAACCCGGAAGAATTCGGAGCTGTTATTCAGCGCCTGATTGATGGGGCTGACATTGGCCGTGAATTAAGCTGCAGCATGTTCAGGCAAATCCTTTGCGACAATCAGTCTGCGCTTCAGCAGGGAGCTTTTCTTGCTGCACTCAGGGCCAAGGGAGAAACACCGGGGGAGGTTGCCGGCGCCTGGCAGGCAATTGATGAGATGGATACAAACCATGCGACGGTATCCGGGGATATGCCGGTTGTAGAAAATTCCGGAACCGGTATGGATCGGATTAAGACATTTAATGTCAGTTCTGCAGCTGCCATCGTGGCTGCCGCTGCAGGGGTCACGATTTCAAGGCATTCTTCAAGAGCCCTGACGTCAACGTGCGGAGCCGTGGATATCCTTGAGGCCATTGGTGTGGATGTTGAGTGCAGTGTGCAAACCGTAGCGGAAAGCATAAGAGATGCCGGGATCGGTGTCTTCAATGGAATGAGTCCGCAGGTGCATCCAGGGGGGCTGTCACGTATTCTCGGACAGATCCGTTTTGGTTCTACTCTTAATGTGGCGGCCTCTCTTGCTAGCCCGTACCGGCCGGATATTGGTGTGCGGGGGGTATACAGTCCGGATGTGATGGAGATGGTTCAGTCTGTGATGTCAGAGATCGGTTACAGGCGCGGTATGGTTGTACATGGTTTTGACCAACTTAAGGAGCAGGGAATGGACGAGCTCTCTGTGATCGGTGAATCACTGGTCTGTTTGCTTTGCAGCTTCTGCTGATTGCTGCTGCAGGATTAAACGGTCTGATTGCTCAAGAGAAATCAAGCCATCCAGGTATTGTTCTGGATGAAATGGTTATTACAGGAACTCGTACTGGTTCGTCCAGATATTCCGACCGGAATGTTGATGTGATCTCCAGAGATGAGATGCGGGATGTGTGTGCATCATTGGTTCTGGATGCGATCGGACGTCTCAGTCTGGTGGATTTGAGGAGCCGTGGTGTTGCCGGTGTTCAGTCGGATATCCGGATGAGGGCATCCACGTTCAGCCAGACGCTCATACTGGTAGACGGGATTCCTATTCAGAATCCGCAGACCGCTCATCATAATTGCGATATACCCGTTTCATTGTCGGATATCGAACGGGTCGAAATCAGAAAGGCCGGGAGTTCATCCATCTATGGTTCCGGCGCGTTTGGTGGTGTCATTCATATCATTACGGATCGGGATCAAGGCAATACGGGATTCCTTTCGCTTAAGGGAGGGCGACACGAAACCTTGGGCTCCAGTGCCGGCATTGGTGTTGGAGGAAAGATGCTTCAGTCCAGCTTTTCGCTGGATTATAAGCGTTCAGACGGGCATAAGAAGGATCTTGATTACAAGGTGTGGTCTGTACGAGACAGCCTAAAAATTACCGGCGAATGTACGGATACACGGATTGCTGTCTCGTGGCTGGATAAGGATTTCGGGGCACGGAATTTCTATGCCCCCTTTCCGTCGGAAGAGAAGACCCGGACTTTTTTCAGTTCCGCAGGTTCAGACATATCATTGAGTGATTCGTTGACTCTGGTTCCCCGCATCAGTTATACGCGGCATTCGGATACGTTTATCCTGGACCGTAAGAGACCAGACTTCTTTCAAAGCAGTCACATTACAGATACATTGTATAGTGCACTGGAAGTGAGCGGGCAGATTCATCCGGCTCTGCGTTTTGCTGCAGGTGTGGACATTACATTTGATAAAATTCGGGGAAACGGGCTTGGCCGTCACAGCAAATTCAACCGTGCGGTTTTTGCTGAACTCCGCTGTGGTGCTCGGAAACGATGGATGATTTCGCCGGGGCTGCGCTATGACTTCAACACCATGTGTGGCGGTTTTTTATCCTCTTCTGTCGACGCGGTCTGGTATATTGACAGGCAGTTGTATCTGCGGGCAGGTGCCGGCCGTTCCTTCAGGGCGCCGGATTATACGGAGCTCTATTATGCCAGCCCGGCCAACCGGGGCAATGCTCATCTCGAGCCGGAAAAGGCCTGGTCGTATGAGGCCGGGATCGGTTTTACCCGCCGCAGACTCCGGATGTCTGCAGGCTTCTTTGCGCGACGATCTTTCGATGAGATTGACTGGATAAAAGATGCGGTGACGGACTCATGGCAGGCAGAGAATGCCGCCATGTACGATGTTCGAGGGGTTGATATCTCAGCAGAGGTTCTGACAGGCCATGCCGGTCGGGCTCAATTTCTGTATGAGCACGCTCAGAAAGAACAGACGAACCTGTTGAATTTCTCAAAGTATGCATCCGATTTTGCCGAGCACAACTTCCGGTGTAACTGGTTTATCCGACTTCCGTACTCAATAACCGCTGTCCAGTCCTTTAGCTATAAAACATTCGCCGGAAGGACGGATGAAAAAGTATTCTCTGTATCCCTGTCAAAGAAACATAAACGGTTCACTGTTTTTGTTGCTGCAGAAAACATATTTAACGACACGATTGAATACGTTGACGGAGTTCCCGGCCGCCAGCGTTATGTAGAGTCAGGCCTGTCGTTTGAATTCTAATTCGGAATGCGATGATTCAGAATTATTCCTTGTAGTCTTTTTTGTCCAATCCATACTGTTTCATTTTATTGAAAAGAGTGCGGGTTTGTATCCCGGCCTTTTCTGCTGCTTTACCGATTCGACCATTGGTGTCCGCAAGAACGGTTTCCAGATATTTTTTTTCCACACGCGACTGGATAAGGTCGGTCAGCTCAGCCATGCGGAGTTGATCCCAGCTGGAGGGCAGGGCGATGATGTTTCCATCCAGGATGTCGACCTGTTCCGTGCTTTCGCCGTATTCGCTGATAATCGATAACGGCAACTCATCCATGGTAAGGTCGTTCCCATCAGACAGAATCAGTGCGCGTTCAACAACATTGATCAGCTCCCGGACATTGCCGGGCCACGAATAATTGCACAGCGCATCCAGCGCATCGGTATTGATTCGAAGGATATGGTGGTTGATCGTAGGACGAAAATAATTGATGTAGCTTTCTACCAGGTCCGGAATGTCTGCCTTGCGTTCTCTAAGCGGCGGGACATTGAGCGTCATTACGTTCAGGCGGTAATATAAATCGGATCGGAATGATTTGTCCTGGATTGCTTTTTCCAGATCTCGGCTGGTTGCTGTAATAATCCGAACATTAACTTTGATGATTCGTTCGCCCCCGACTCGCTGAATTTCCTGCTCCTGCAGAACACGCAGCAGCTTGACCTGCAGGTGTGTAGGCATCTCTCCAATTTCGTCCAGGAAGAGCGTGCCGTTATGCGCGAGTTCAAAACATCCGCGCCGGGAGCGGGTGGCTCCGGTAAAGGCCCCTTCCTCATGACCGAATAGCTCACTCTCCATCAGGGATTCCGGCATGGCTCCGCAGTTGACTGCAATAAAGGGTTTGTCGGACCGCGGACCGTCCGCATGAACTGCCCTGGCCAGGCGCTCCTTACCCACACCGGTTTCTCCCTGAATCAGAATGGAGGAGCTGGTCTGTGTCACTTTATTAACCAGGCGCATAAAGGACAGCATGGATGGACTTTTGGAAACAAAGTCGGAAAGACGAGGTTGCGGGATCGTAATTCGATCAACAATCAAACGGACACCTGATTCCATGCGGTGCTTTATCAAAGATTCAATGGTTTTTTCAATTTTGTCGACTTTGGTATTGTGAATCAGTACAGAACGGCATCCTGCGGCAATAAGCCTGGCACGTTCATCCGGGTTCTCATGCTCCATAATGATCAGGATTTCCGGGGATTCCGGCAGTTTTGCTAGAATATTCAGTTTCTGGCTGTGTGAGTTGGAAACCAGCGAATGGTCAATAACGATAATATCAGAATTCATGTGAGGCAGCTTTTTCCATACACCATTTTGTGGATCTAAAACAGAAACCAGAAGGTCTTTATCCGACAGAATGTCCTGCAGCCGCTTAAGTGTGGAGCTTGATTCAATGGCTAATACAGCACGAATAAGCATGGTGGTTTGCCTCCTTCAGTCTTCTTGATACAGTTGCTTTGTAATTTTACCTGTTAACAAGAATTGTAATGCCGAAAAATTAAATGTCAATCAGTTTCAGGTGTAAAAGCGGAAAAAACTTTCCGATTAAAGTGAGGGCCTGAAAGATAACAAAATCTTAAAGCACTTTAGTTAAAGAAGTTAATAGTCGTGGCGCAACGATGGCATTCAAATTGCTGTATATAAGTTGAATTTATTTTTATTGGAAAGGAGGTGAAAAAGCGTTGCCTAAAAAAAAAGATGCAAAATCTAAGAAAATAAAAAAAAAGAAGGTGGATAAACCCAAGGGCTAAATGGCATGTGTTCGAACTTTTTCTTTTTAGAGGAGAATGTTGAATGAGACGTCTGGTTACATTATTTCTGATAGCAGCAGCTGTAATGATGGTATGTGAAAACCTTGAAGCAGGAAAAACAAAGAAAGGAAAAAAGGACAACGTAAAGCTTGAAAAAATTACCCTTGAAGGAAAGATCGTCAAGGAGGAGAAGGAAGTAAAGACAAAGAAAGGAAAAAAATTAAATACGATCTTTTTTATCGAATGCAAGGATGGTTCCAAGGTAAAACTGCCGGTCAGGGGCAAGAAAAATATTGATAAAATGAACGGATATGTTGAAAAGGATGTTACTGTTATCGGTAAGGGGATGACTGTTGACGGTAAAGACGGTAAGAAGGTTGTTCTGAGGAAAATAGAAAAAATCGAAGAAGTCGGCACTGGAGATGCCGCTGGAGAAGGCGATGCTGAAGAAGGTGGCGAAGTGCCGCTTGATGTTGGCGGGGAAGAATAACTGATTTCTTATTCATGTTTGTAATCAATGAACAGCCTTTCTGAAGGTTCAGAAAGGCTGTTTTTTTGGTAAAAATGATAATTTATATTGATTTCCACTGCGTTCTCCTGATATAATGCCTGCTTTAATAAAGCCAGGGGAGTGTAACGGCAGTCCATAAGCGAGTGCTTGTGGATGATCACGATAGCAGGAGCGGATTTCGTGTGATATGTTCGGTAAGAAGGTGATGGAACGCCGGATTCAGAATCATCACTGTAAGAACCACTGCATCCCCTTCGCAACGAAACAGGTATAATCATCCTGCCGAGGACATTCAATGAAAATACATCTGATTCCCAATTCGCATATCGATCCGGTCTGGCTCTGGAATAAATATGAAGGCATTGATGAGGTGCTGAATACCTTTCGGTCCGCCTGTGACCGTCTGGACGAATATCCGAACCTGACGTTTACTGCCAGTTCCATTCAATTTTACGAATGGGTTCTTGACTTTGACCCAGGACTCTTTGAGCGCATTCAGAAGTTCATTCAGGCAGAACGGTGGGAGATTGTCGGAAACTGGTGGGTGGAGCCGGACACCAACCTGCCACGGCATTCAAGTTTTCTGAAGCATGCTGAAATGGCAAGTCGGTTTACGAAAAAGCATTTCAATCGGGTTTCGAATATTGCCTATGTTCCGGATACGTTTGGACATCCTGCGGATCTGCCATTAATTCTGTCGGAAACTGAATTCAAATACATGCTTTTTTTCCGGCCCGGCCCGCATGAAAAAGACGATCTTCCGGACAACCTCTTTTACTGGGAATATAAAAGCCGCAAGGTGCTGGTGTATAGGCTGACAAATCATTATCAGACCGGCGGAAGCGGAGACGTTCTTTTAAAGACGCTTTCAGGTCCGGAGTATTCAGAAAAACCAACCAGTTGTTTCTTTTTTGGTGTAGGGGATCATGGCGGTGGTCCAACTATTGAAGAAATTGAATTCTTCAGTACATTTATCAATAACAGCCCCGAGGGGCATGCCGGGTTTTCTTCCCTCAAAGCCTTTTTCTCAGAAGCCGAAGATATCTCGGATATACCGGTGTACAGCGGTGATCTTCATCGCCACGCCGTTGGGTGTTATTCGGTGCTTTCTGATTTGAAGAACGGTGTACGTCGTGCAGAGCATGCGCTTGAGTTTGCGGAACGCGCATTAAAAATGAATGGCGAGAAATCGGATTTGCTGGAGAATGCGTGGAAACGAACACTGTTTAATGAATTCCATGATATTCTGCCCGGTTCCTGTTCGCCCGAAGCAGCCGGTTTTGCCTGTGAAGAACTGTCTGCCGTTCTTGCCGATGCAAGAGACTGTTCCCGGGCTGCTCTGAAGCGAATGTCACTTTCCGACCGGCCTGCAGTGAAGGAGGGAGAGTTTCGTGTATTCAATACCCTGCCGTATCCGGTAACAACACCCATTTCGATCGAGACGAGTCAGTATTTCAAGCCGGATGGAATTTGCAGAGATGAAAATGGGAATGAAGTCACTGTACAATTGGGCGTGCCCAGCGTTGTTCTGGACAGCAGGAAATGGGAATTTGTGGATACTCTGCCAGCGCAGGGGTTCAAGGCCTATCATTTTGACAGCCGTACAACAGTAAACCGTCCGGGAAATGATGCGCTTCATTTTAAGTCTGGTGATGCGGAACAGGCTTCTGATGTTCTTGATTTTCCGTCTTGTGTCGGTAATATCTCCGCACATGTCTTAGGGGATGAATCCGACACATGGGGGCATCGGGTAGAGAGATATGATGATGTTCAAGGGACATTTGAAAAAATGTCAGCTACCCAACGATCCGGAGATATTCTTTCTCGCGTATATGAGCAATGGACCTGCGGTGCGAATCATATACAGGCGGTGTTTACTTCATATGTCGGTCTTAAGGGGCTGTATGTGGAGCTGAATGCCCGTTGGAACGAGGTTCGCAAATTATGCAAAATCGAAATCCCCATTTCCCTGCCAGGTTCGGGAGATGTCTGGATGCAGGGGGCTGCCGGAGAGATTTCCAGGGCCCCTAACGGTTTTGAACAGCCCCTTCATCACTGGATATGGCTGCCTACCCAAAATAGTGGATTGGCAGTCATACAGGACGGTTGTTTTGCCTGTGACTTCACGAGGGAACGCTTGAGGTTGACATTTATTCGATCAAGCCTCTACGGGTTCCATGATCCAGCTCTGCCCGATGCAAATAACCCGCAGTATCTCACGGATATTGGAGAACATTCAATGCGGATGCTGCTTTTTGATTGCAGCTCGTATGATCCGAGCGAGTTGAACAACCCTGCGGAAGTATTTTTAGAGCCATTGCCTGTTTTTCGGGAAACCCCCTGAGGAGATACATTCTTATGCCTATGACTTCCAGAGAACGAATGTTTGCCACAATAAACTATGAATCGCCGGATAAACTTCCTGTTGTGTATCACCCATCTCCTGCGGGGCTTAACGTCCACGGCGAGAAACTGCTCACGCTATTCCAGGAAAATCCCGGTGACAATGCGATTGAATTCACATCCATTCCGAAGCCGCCACATGAAACCATTGATGAAAATGGCCGATATCATGAGCTGAGAACAGACGGATGGGGCACGGAATGGGAATTTCTGATTTATGGTATCCAGGGACATCCCAAACAGTATCCATTTGACAGCTGGAAAGCCGCCGCTGATTACGAATTCCCCGAACTCTGGTGTACGGATGCAGAAACGATTAAGCGTCATAAGGAAACGTATCTTTTTTATGAGGGCGGTATATCCATTCTGGAGAAACTTCAGGCACTTCGGCCTATGGATGAGGTGCTAATGGATATCTATACGCAGGACGATTTTTTTATGGCGTTTCTGGATCGCATGGTCGACTATATGCTTGAAATGGTAAAGGCTAAGATCAACGCCGGAGTGGATATGATATTCTTCGGCGACGACTGGGGCACGCAGAACGCGCCTGTCATAGCCCCGAAAATGTTCCGGGAAATTTTCTTGCCCAGATATGAAAAGCTGGTGGAGCCGATTCACGCTGCTGGCAAAGGTGTCTTCTTCCATACCTGTGGTCAGCTTGGACCGATCTTTGCGGATCTAATCAACCTGGGAATTCGAGTAATCTGGCCACAGGCCATCCCCTTTGAGTCTGATCCGGCCAATCTGGAGGCGTGTGTGCGGAACAAGGTCGGTGTCTTTATTCATCCGGACCGGCAGAATTTGATCCCGCTGGGAACTCCCCGGGAAATCGAAACCGCAATCAAAGGATATGCTGAAAAATTTCATGCACTGGGCGGCGGCGGTATTTTTTATGTGGAGATTGAGAACGATGCTCCCTTTGAGAATGTCAAGGCATTGATCGAATCGGTTGCTCGTTATCGATAAACTGAAGTACGAAAGGATCTGAGATGACTGAAATACAGCTGGAGAATTCACAAGTCCGCTGGGATGATACTCATCTTACAGTGACAACCGGAAAGGTCAACCGGACGTGGACGCGTACATCCGACGGCCTGCTGACGGTATCTTTTCGGGAAACGGACGGCGATAACCGGATTCGCTGTCTGGAGAAGGATGACGGCTGTGACTGGTATATCTTTGCCATGACGCAGTGTAAATCGTTTTTTAAGGGTATTGAACTCATTACGCAGGACTCCCCGCAGTTGACCTCTCCGTTTATCGAGGTGATCGCGGACTTTGAATATCCGGAAACCGGACTGGCACTCAAATATTGTATTCGTGTCTATCCGGATGCACCGGGATTTCATACGCAGCTCAAACTCAAGGCATTGAAGAAATTTGATAAAGAAGACTTGTCTGGTTTTATCGGAGGTTCCTATGGTGAAAAACTTGACCTGGAACATATCCCGGAAAATCGCTGCGCTTTGGGATACTACAACGACACTCAGCACCGAAACAGGGATTTTACTCCAATAGTATGTCAGGAGCATGCTGCGGGGCCGTTGAAGAGTAACACTTACGAAGTCTATGATCGCGCCAGTATTCTTTCTCTTAGAAAGGGTGAGGCCGGCCTGCTTCTGGTAAAGGAATCGCATAAATGCGCGAATCAGGATGGAGTGGATACAGGAGAATTTGTGATCAATGGCAACCGGGTAGTCTCCACCGGGCTGGGGATGACGCCCTGTAGATACGGCAAGTCATCGCTCTGGCTTCAGCCCGATCAATATCGGGACTGCTGGGCCAACTGGTCCATACTCTATGATGGCGGTGAGACAGAGATGCAGCTTGCGTTAAAAACGTTTGACCGGATTCGATTCTGTCCGGATCCTTCCCGGATATGCAGAAGCAGGACCAACACCTGGGGCACGAGGATGGCCGGGGATGCAGCACGGGGAGCAGCCACAGAAGTGAATGTTAAAAAAGAGATTGATACGTGTGCTGAACTCGGTATCGATGCTGTTGCCATTGATGATGGCTGGCAGTATCCAGCTGCCGGGTTGGATGATTCGGTTGGACGCAGATGGCAGCCTCATCCGGACCGCTTTCCCGGTGGATGGGAGAGAATACGAAAATACGCTCAGCAAAAGGGTGTTATGCTGGATTTATGGATGGCGGGCCAGGCAGACCTGGAACATATGAAGCGTAATTATGATGAAGGCGGGTTTACGGCATTCAAGATCGATTTTCTGAACCTTTCTACCAGAGATGCTGTGGAATACACAATTGACAAAATACATCAGCTTGTAGAACATACCGGGTATCGGTCCATTATCAGTTGGGACAGTACGGAAAACAATCCCAGAGTCGGTTATTACTTTGCCCGTGAATACGGTTCGCTCTACCCGGCGAATCGAAAACCCACGCACGATAAAAATCGGATCCAGCATGTGGTCTATCATCCAAGGCTGGTTTTCAGGGACACGTGGCACCTGGCGCATTACCTGAATCTCAACCAGATTGAAATATCCATACAGAACGTAGACCGCATCCTTCCTGAACAAGGCAATGCTTCGAAGTATTCCCATGCATACTGCACAGCCCTGGCTGTAATGGGATTGCCGTTATTTTTTCAGGAAGTTCATTTTTACAGCGAAGAGGCACGCAAAGAGATTCGACCGGTCATGGACATATACCGAACACATCGGGAGGCCATTCACAAGGGATATATTTTCCCCATTGGCGATGAACCCTGCGACCGAGCCTGGAGCGGCTTTCAATCCTGCAATCCCGACTCAGATATCGGCTATTTGAGTCTCTTCAGGGAGGTGTACAATGAACAGAAATCCATGTCTATTCATATGCATTTTCTTAAGGATATTTGGATAGAGATTGAGGATCTGATGAGTGGGGATGCCTCGATGATTAAAATTGACTCAAAAGGGCAGGCCGATTATGAGATCAGCAATCCGGGGGAATTCCGTCTGATGAAATACGTTGTAAAATCACAGACGTAGACATCATGTTCAAAACAAAAAAGAACCGGACAATTGGAATTGTCCGGTTCTTTTATTCAGCAGTAAAAATGAAATTCGCAATCAACCATTGACAGTCTTACGTACAGACTGCTTGAGCATCTTGAGCAGTTCCAGAATTTCGACAGGCTTGTTCAGTATGCCGTCTGTGTTCTTTTTGAAGTAATCAACCTGTTTCTTGGTTGTTGCTTTTCCCGCAACCGGTACGATCTCAGGAACGTATCCAAGATAACCGGTTTTCAGTTTCTTGCTGACTTCAATCCAGTCTAACTTTGCAAGAGAAATGTCAAGAATAATCGCTTCGGGTTTGAGACAACCGATTTGCAGCATTGTCTCGACACCGTCACCCACGCAGTGGACATCCCAGTCCGGTTCAATGTCTTCAACAGCCTTCTTGAATTTTTCGCTGAATTTCTTATCTGCGTCTGCAATAAGCACAGTAATCTTTTTGTACAGATTGGCGTACTTATCCGAAACCGGGATATTATATTCCTCGATGAATTTAGCGAATTCATCTCTTTTGATACGCCTGTGACCGCCACCGGTCTTATAACACTGCAGTTTCCCCGCGGATATCCAGTTGATAACCGTCTGCGGTGTTACAGAACATATCTGCGAAATCTTCTTCGTCGTCAGATAGTTATGCATTACCATTGCCCCTCCAAATAAAAAAAGTAAAAAAATACCACAGTTAATAAAATTCTACTTTTTGCCGGTCTTAAGTCAAGAATAATACTTAATCATTTTACGAAAAGGTTAATATATTTGACTCCTTTCGTAATTCGCAGAAATCTCCTGAGTTCTTCAGACGTTTCAAGGCGATGCAGAAGGATTGTTTCCTCCCAATCCTATCGAAAGCTGATTCTGCCAGTGATTGTTTTGCATATCCAAAACATTTTTTCTGTGTGAAATTGTTTTTTTGTTGGCATTTGCCCGTTAATATTATAAACTTTACATACAGGGATGACTTCCTGAATAATGTTAATTTATACCAAACTTAACTTTATCAGTTCATCGCCACTTTCTCAACGACGATCGAGACAAGCCCAAGGCAGAACAAGAACGGTTTTAAAATTTGATACACAAAAAGAGGGTACGGTTATTTCTCCTAAAAAAAGATTTAAGTCGGAAACGGAATCGAATTCTCAATGGATGTGTATAAAAAAGACAAAGACGGTCACTTTGCTTTTGATGTTATGCATATTCATGACGGAGGCTGGAACAATAAAGAATTATATTTCTCAAACAGAGGTTTACCTGCAGGCAGGTGGGTCAATTATAAATTCAGGACATTTCCAGAGATTGATGCAACCGTATATGGTTGTACAACCGAAGTTCTGATTGTTGACAATGTCCCCATGGCCTGCTGGCGATATTAGGGATTTTATCCCCAAAACGGCGTACTTACCTACTTAAGCGTCTATGGAGGAAAATATTATATCGACAACCTTGTTGTCAGAGAGTTAAACAGGGAGGTTGATATTCCCGGAGAGATCCCTTGATTTGATTTCAGTGTTGATAAAAATAGAGTAACGAACACAATGGCAGTTGCAAGCTGTTGAATAACATATTGATATATCGTTATTGATCGAATTTTAAGGCTCTGACCTCAAAAAAAATATTTTTATCTGTATCTTTTTCAAGTTTCGTGCAAATAGATAGTAAAGGGATAACTTTATACTTTATTCTTACGGGAGTGTGGCCATGCAACGAATCCATCGGATTTCCTTCCTTTTTTCAATTCTAATCCTTTTTGGCCTGTTCAATCCCGTACAGGCAAAAGAGCGTAAAATTACGGTTGATTTTACTTTTAACCAGGCTGACCTGTCGATTGTAAAACACAAGGGGTTTGATGCTGTGCTGCTTCAGGGAACTGAGCTGCCGGAGGATGAACCCGGGACTCCATGGCTTCCCGCGAAATTCGTCAATGTGCTGATTCCCGCAGGATCGCGAGTCAAAAGGGTGTCCGTCGATGCCGTGGAAGAGATACAGGCAGCCGCAGGGCTTGATGTGATTCCAACACAGCCCCTGGCTCCAAAGAGTGCTGCCCGTCCGGCCTTTGTGCCAAAAAAAGCAAATGCATACAAGGGAAATAAAAAGAAGAAACTCTTCAGAGAATTCCGCAAACAGCAGCTTCGAGGAATAAATTTTGTACCCGTTCGCCTGAACCCGGTTCGGTTTGTTCCGGACAGCGGAGATCTTTTTCTGGCCACAAAGATTCGTGTGACTGTCCTTGTAAGTATGCCAGCCGCACGACGTACGGTTCGACGCAGAAATTTCAATAAGTTCACAGATGTTGTGAAGCGCATTGTGGCCAATCCTGAAGAGCTTGATGCTGCCGACACCCTTCCACTGACTGAAGAAGGCACAGACGCCACTCAGACCGAAATTGCCGCTGCAACTGAAGAAGGCGGTTCGCTCCCGACATCCGGTGAGTGCGATTATCTGATTATTACCAGCAGTACGCTGTCAAGCGCGTTTCAGCCTCTGGCGAGCCATCGCGCAGCCTATAATGGTTTCAACACAGAAATTATTACCACGTCCACAATTTACAACAACTACAGCGGCGCGGATAATCAGATGAAGATCCGAAACTGCATCATTGATTACGTAAACAACAAAGGAACCCTGTACGTGGTGCTGGGCGGAGACAATAGCGTGGTACCGGACCGAAACTGTTACGTAAGCTGTGGCACGTATACGCAGAGCGATATGCCCACAGACCTGTACTATGCCGGACTCGATGGCAACTGGAATGAAGACGGGGATTCAACCTACGGTGAAGCCGACACCTCGGTTGGAGACGAAGGAGACCTGGCCGCGGATGTGTACGTGGGGCGCATACCTGTACGAAGTACAACCCATGTCAGCGGCTATATCAACAAGCTTAAGTCCTATGAGCTGAATCCACCGCTCTCTATCATCAAAAAAATCAACATGAGCGGTTTGAAACTATGGGACAGTTACAGCGGAAGCGACCGGCCAAACGACACGATGGATGACGGACACCCGCAGTTTACTGCCAGCAACCATACGTGGGTATCGGATGCCGAAATGTGGATGCGACGCGCATATCGCGATCGTGTTCAGGCATATGGATGGACTCCGGATTCAATGACAACCCTTTTTGACTCCCTGACTTCGTGGGATTCGAGCAACGGTGGTGATTATTCTGCCAGTCCGTCGCACATGGTGACCCGTCTGAGCGAAGGATGGAATTTTGCGATTAACGATACCCATGGAAACAAGAACATTCTGGCTGCAGACGGCGGCTATTTTTACGACAGTCATGCCGCGCAGCTGACCGGACTGACCGCTTATTTCTATACCGGCGCCTGCCTTTCCGGAGCATTCGATGCCGCAGAACCGTCTGTCAGTGAAGCCATGATCCGAAATCCCAACGGCGGTGCCATCAACTACATTGGATGCAGCCGGTACAACTGGGGATCACCGGATGCACCGCCTGCCAGTGAATACAGTACAGGGGGACCGGGTGCCACGTATATGCGAAAATATCTGGAGCTGATTTTCAAAGACGGAATCACAGACAGCGGCAAGGCATTCTTTGATCACAAAGCCGCGTATATCGGCAGTTCCGGATACAACAGTTCGTATCGCTGGAACCAGTTCGGGCTTAACCTTCAAGGCGATCCTGCGGCCAGAATCTGGACCGATGCACCCATGCAGCTTCAGGCTGCCCACCCGAGCAAGATTCCTGATGGAACCACTTCCAGTTTTACCGTGACTGTAACAGACACTGACAATCAGAAGGTATCCGGAGCAACCGTAACCCTTTCAGACGTGGATGACCTTTTTACTGCAACCACAGACAATCAGGGTAAAGCAGATTTTACAATCACACCCAACGGAAGCGGACTCATGAATGTATTTGTTTCGGCTCAAAACGCAATTCCGTATTCAGGGGTCATGTCTGTGGGCAATAATATCCCCACAGCCGTGGACGATACATCCGTCACGCTGACCAACACATCGGTCAGTGTGGATGTGCTGGCCAATGACATGGAAATGGACGGAGATACCCTTTCCGTGGCATCCGTAACACAGCCATCCAACGGCAGCGTAATCAACAATTCCACGGATATTACCTATACACCGGATTCAGACTGGACAGGGTGGGATTCCTTCACATACACCATCACAGACGGAAACGGCGGAACAGACACGGCAACTGTCACCATAACGGTCGGCAATATCACAGGAATCGGAGAGGCCGGAACGGTGGATACCACGCACGAATGGGCAACTGTCACGCTGACTCGAAGCTATACCAATCCGGTCGTTGTGATGGGCGACAACACCTATAATGGAAGCAACCAGTGTGTGGTACTGGTTCGCAATGTTACGGCAACCAGTTTTGAGTGCCGGGTTGCGGAATGGGATTACCTGGACGGCTCGCATGCAACGGAAACCCTTTCCTATATAGTGCTGGAAGCCGGCACACATCATCTGACCGATGAAACCCTGATTACCGCGGGTAGGGTCACGGTTAACCAGACCGACGCATCTCTATGGACATCGGTTTCATTTGACAGCGCATTTGGCACTGCACCCATTGTGCTCAGTCAGGTCATGAGCGTAAATGATACAGCAGTGGTCACCACAAGGCAGAACAGTATCACGACTAACGGATTTGATGTTAAGCTTCAGGAGGAAGAGCTTGCTGACAGCATTCACGGTGTGGAAACCGTGGGCTGGCTGGCCATCTCATCCGGAATCGGAAACAACAACAGTCAGTTGTATGAAGCTGGCAGCACCGGTGATGTTACGGATGAGAACTGGCGGACCATTTCCTTTACCCAGTCCTTTTCCACTGCGCCGGTCTTTGTTCCGGTCATGCAGAGTTATAACGGTGGTGATCCGGCAACAATACGGACCCAGTCCCTGTCAAGCAGCAGCGTACAGGTATTTGTAGAAGAAGAGGTTTCCGATGATGATGAAATCGCACACGCCAATGAAAATATAGGGTACCTTGCTATTGATGCGGGTGTTATTATTGGAATTTCGTCGGGCGGAGGGGGCAACAGCTTTCCGATTGCGACGGATGACAGTGCTGCCACAGATGAAGATACAGCGGTTACCGTTGATGTGCTTGCCAACGACAGTGACGCAGACGGCGATATACTCAGTGTTGCATCCGTTACCCAGGGATCGAATGGAAGCGTTGCGAACAACACAACAGATGTGACCTATACTCCGAATAATGGCTTTACCGGAAGCGACACATTTACCTATACCGTGAGCGACAGTCAGGGTGGAACAGATACGGCAACGGTCATCATAACCGTCAACGGAAGCAACAGTGCACCGGTGGCCTCTGGTCAAAGCGTATTCACTCCGGAAGACACCCCGCTGGGTATTACACTTTCGGCAACAGATGATGATGGAGACACCCTGACCTACAACGTGGTCAGCGGACCGTCCAACGGATCACTGAGTGGAACCGCACCCAACATGACCTATACCCCGGGCGGAGATTGGAACGGCGGCGACAGCTTTACGTTCAAAGCCAATGACGGAACCGAGGATTCTAACATTGCCACAGTGTCCATTACGGTCACATCGGTCAACGACGCCCCGGTTTCAGCGGATGACAGCTCAACCACAGATGAAGATACAGCCGTAACTATCGATGTGCTGGCGAATGACACAGACCCAG
>CAZGEP010000060.1:0-25057 GCA_964524955.1 uncultured Planctomycetota bacterium
TGAGACCGTTCAATTTCGCCGCGTAAACCGATTTTATTCTGATAGCTGCGTCAAAGAAGAATCGAATGAGTGAAAAGAAAAACAGTCAGGCTGAAAATACGTAATTTCATCACCACCTCCAATAAAAAGGAACCACACAACAGACAGAACCCATATGAATAGTATAGTATACATTACAAAATAAGCAAGCGTTGAATTATTTTTGGCTTTTATATTGGTATTTATTTGGTTACCATAAAGAGGCGATGTGACTGCGATATAATGTCTGAATCCCGCTAAAACAGACACTTGACGCTCACCTGGCAAGAATGTGTATATTTCTGGTACCTTGGGTTATCTACAGATAGAAAGAAATGGTTTGGCGTAACAGCTGTCGTCAATCATGTCGCGGAACTCAAAACCGCGAGAGGTGTTGTGAAATCCCCTGGCAAACGCGCCATTAAATTTAACATGCCCGTCTATATAACATTTGCCGAATAAACAGGATTTTCCGCATTTGTCTGTGTTCCTTTTTTCCAGTTCGGCGGCGTACCGATACCCTTCCTCGGCCGGTTAACCATCTCGTTGTGAAAACAGCACATCCGCATCCAGGAGTGTGACGGATGGTTGAATGAGAGCGGTTTGGCATGAATCCCTTTGTATCCGCCAGCCCGCACACCATTGCTACCCACCGTAAAATAAAAGTTCACTGCCTGTCCGCCGTAGACCATGTGATTTTTCCATGCCGGGTGGCCGTTTCTGGCCAGGGTATAGACATCCGGGTCTGCCCAATACTCCGGACATACAAAGGATTCCACGCTGTCGATATAATTTGTGCGTTTGGCACTGGGCGTTTTATAAAGGATATGAATCAGACGATACGGAGTTTTTCTGTCATGCTTTGTAAGCCAGTGCCCCGGATCAAACCCATTGGAATAACTGTTGCATTCCGGCGTATTTACCAGACGGCCCGTGTTTTCATCGGCGTGCATACAAAAAGCCATGTATACCTGCTTCTGATTGCTGATACAAATCGTAAGATCTGCCTTTTGCCTGGCATTACGAATCGCTGGAAGAAGAATCGCAGCAAGAATGGATATAATGGCAATAACTACGAGGAGCTCCACCAGCGTAAAGGCAACCTTTTTTTTCTCTGAATTCCGCATGCTTAATTCCCTGCAACCAAACCGTTGGAATACTTATGGAATACTTATGGAATACTACTATAGAATACTCCATATTTCGCCGTTGTCAAGCAGGAAAATTATTTTTTTGTTTTTTCCGTAAAGTATTTGTTCTTGTAGTATTCCGTGGGAATAAACCGGAAATAATTTGCATGATACCCCCTTCCGCTCCTCAGCCGGGGAGAGCGGGAACCACCGCTGTTGCCAAAGACCACGCCAGCTCTCAGATCCATCTGAAGCAGACTGATCATCACCTCTTCGTTATCAAAGAAAGCTCTGCCCGAACGGTCCAGGTTTTTACCGGAAATGGAGACCAGAGTCATCTGCTTGACGCCTCCCCGGATCCCGCGGATGCGTCCACCGGTAAAACGAGTAGGCACTGTAACCCGAAAAGCAATGTTCAGGTCAGAAAGCAGATCCGCCATTACAGGCTTAAGCAAACGGTAGCGCTGTCGGGCCAGGGGTGTCGGTGCCTTTTTTACAACACCGGATCCCATAGAGTGCTTCTTTCGATCTGCACTGGTTACGACCAGCGCCATCTGCCCGAACTCCTTTCCGGTCCGTCCCACACTGGGAGAAAGATTTATTGTATACAGTCCAGCCGGACTGCTGCCCGGATAGGGATTGGGAAACCGGACATCCGAGGCATTTGGAATGCTGTATACGCTCAGGCTCTCGCGGCTGCCGTCCGGAAGTTCATAAACCTTGTGCGACGTGAGCGTCATGCCCTTTCCCATCGACTTCAGGCGCTCCAGGGCCGCGTCCCTGGTCAGGTGCGCTTCGATCTTCTGTTTTTCCTCTGCAGACGGACAGAGCTCGCGAAGTTTTCGCGTCAGCCGAATCCGCTCAGTAATGGTTGCCCCCGGATCCTTCTCATGCAGGGCAATGGTCACATCCACATGCACGCATCCGGAGGAAAAGAGGACCGATGCAAGCACAGCCAGACAAAACAACACTCTTAATTTCAGATGCTTCATTTCAATCTCCTGAAGGATGATTAGTAGTTAAAGCTATTTTTTTTCGTAATCATTATCGGTATCGGTATCGTTTCTCGTCTTTCACTCTTCAAACTGACAATAGCGATACCGATGGCGATACCGATTACGGTCACTCTTCACTCAGTACTCTTCTCTCTTCACAGCCTTTAATCTACGGCGCAGCAATCTTCACCATATTCTTTCCGTGAAGCACCAGGCATCCGTTCTGAACCGTGGCGGATGCCCGACCGTGCTGGCCCAGACTGCCCAGCCCCTTGACCTTGACGGTATCAAGCAGCTTGCCGGTCTTCATGTCAAATGTTTTGAGTTCAAAGTCCTGCCGGTCCCGGATCTCTGCCACCAGCTTGTCGCCGTATACTGCCCTGCGCAGCCGAAGCACTGGAATGGACTGATACCCCTTCTGCTCATTGGGTCTGAACAGGTCCTTGCCGGTCTTGCAGTCCATACCGGTAAAGTAAAATCCCTGTCCCGGGTGTTTCTTGATCCCGTACAGCCTTCCATTGCTGATAATCATGGAAAATAGAGGTCGAGGTGTCGTGGGGTTTTTGGGATTGGTTCGCCAGAGCACACTGCCGGTCTTGCTGGAAATCATGTAAATAGCTTCCACATCATAGTCCTTCTTGATTATCGCCAGGTAATCACCGTCCAACACCATTCGTATGGGCGTATGGGGTGTAACATCCATCTTCCGTTTCCAGATCTGTTTGATGGCTTCTATATCCAGCAGAATATAATACCCGCCTCCGCACAGGGCCAGGAACTTTCCGTCACGAGACATGGGGTACTGCGGTGGCCGTTTATCCAGCAGCGGATGCCCCTCTCTCAGGGTCAGGTCGTCCATTTCCAGACGACCGATCAGCTTGCCTGTGCTCCGGTAGCGGATGGTAACACTGAACGGCATCATGCGTACACTGACCAGCCGGTCTTTGTAATAATATGGAGGCCTGTACAGGTCGCCCTGTTCCTTGACCTGCCACGCCACTTCACCGGCCGGGTCCTGTGTGGGCAGATACAGTGTCAGGGTCTCGGATTCACCGGCCAGCGTGAGCAGGTCTCCACTCATCACTGTATGCTTGATTTCAAAGTTGAAGGGAACCCGGTACCGCCACTTGAGCTTACCGTCCGTCAGGTTGAAAGCCAGCACATCAAAGAGGCCGTGTACCACAACAACATCACCATACACAAAGGTTTCAAAAAAGCCGGCTTCATTGCCCTTGCCCTTAAGCCGGATTTCATCAAACCAGGTCTGACCCCGTTTTTCTGCTGCCTTCCATACGGTCTTGCCCGTAGTCGTGTCCACAGCATATAGCAGAAACTTGTTGTCGAATTTCTTCTTGACCCAGGCGCCTAGAAAGAGCAGTTCCGGACGCACATCCAGCTGTCCCCTGCGTTCCAGAGCCAGCCAGGACGGCCCCCGTTTTTCTTCCATATCCAATTCCATTTTGTTGAGCGGCATCTTGAGTGCTGCAATCTCTTTTTCCGAAGGTGCAAGAATCCGTTTTCTGTAATCCTCCGACAGACTGAAATTACAAAGCCGTGCGATATCGGCCAGCCGCCAGAGCTGTTTTCGGAGTTCAGCGGCAGCGGCCGTGTCCTTGGCCTTGAGCGTTAATTTACCGCTGGTATCCTGAAGCAATTTCTTTAATGTCTTCTGGCCGACCGCTGTCCCGGGAAACTCAATCAGCCGGTTCATCTGCTCGAGTTCATCTTTGCCGTCCAGTGAAGCGACGGCTGATTTTTCATACGCTGTCTTGAACGAATCAGACCCAGACTGCATGCTCAGCAGCCTGGAGACCGCGACCTGTTCGCAGCGGACCCGAAGGTTGCGCTCCGCTGGAGAGACTGCACTGTAGTATAGCGGCAGGCTGCGCGCTGCATATCCCATGCTTCGGCTGAGCAAATCTTCGACATTCAACCCCTTGACGTATTTCTGCGTCCGCTGGACTGCATCCGTTGCATCCGTTTTGATTTGCTCCGCAGAAGCCGTATACATAGAGGAAACACCGTATTCATACCCGCCGTATTTGCTGATAATTCCCTTCAGGTATTTGGAGGCATTGGCAAACTCATTTTTATGCTCGTATACATCGGCAATGGCAAAAAGCGTCTGAATTTCATCTTCCAGGGTAGTGGAGGACCGGCTCATGCCCGTAACATACGTGAGTTCACCCGCTGCATCCCGTTTTCGGATCGAACCCCGCGCCAGCCGACGATAGACCCGGTAGAGCTGCTGATTGACCAGATAGCGAAATCCCAGATCCTCCGGTGAGATGTTTTTGAGGCAGGACTCCATGAGCGTAGCCGCCCCCTCCAGCCGGTCTTCGGCAATAGCCAGCTCCGCGTCAGCGAACATATTCTCCGGCCGTTTGTCCGCGGCAACCGTCTGCTTGACCTTTTCCAGGTCATAAAGCATGGAAATCTCCCGGGGGGTAACCCGAAGTTCAAAGGGGGTATTGTATCTGCGGAAGGTGACGCGGGAAAAGGGAAGAAATCCCGGATACTCGTTCTGCGGAACCGTGTCTTCGGCAACGCGTTTGAACCGGTTGTGAATATCCGCAGCCTTTTTGTTCCTTTTTGCTCCCGCCTCTGTCTGCTTGGCCCAGTACGCGGCATTTCGTATAGCGTTCTCGCAGGTTGCCTGTGATTCACCATTCAGATAGAAACGCCGTTTTTCCAGAACCTTCTTTTTCTTCAGATCCATAATTCCCAGATTCACGATCCGGGAATCTCCAACATAATATCCGCCGTGTCCGATACTGGTGATATAGAGTTTCTCATTGGTCGTCAGAAAAGGCCGGGCTGTAACCTGAAACTGATACGTATTCACATTCAGACAGGAAAACCGGGCCGGCCGGCCTGCGGTCTGCATGCCGGCCACCCCCATGAGCGTGGGATGCTCGGTATGCTGCGCCACCGGATCCGGGGATGCCCAGGCAACACCGCCGTTTTCCGGCTTGACCAAAAAGGTACCGCCCGGTGACTGCCCCTTTCGTCCTCGGAAACTGTAGGTAAAGAGCAACTGCCCGGTACGGACCGGCCCCATAAACCAGGCCATGACGCCACCTACATTGGGTGATCCATAGGAATGCGGCAAACGGTAGAGCTGCTCTCTTCGCTGATGGCTCCAGAGCAGCTTTCCGGTCCGGCGGTCCATTTTGTACATGAACTTGGAGTCCACGGGCAGCACATAGAGATCATCTCCGATGACCAGAGGCCGCTGATTCAGCCACAGGCTTGAACTCGGATGGATGTACGTGCTACGGCCACCGAAGCCCCGGGTCGCGTCATGAATGTCATTTGGATGAATATAGTACGGATACTTGGTCAGCCATTTGACCCGACCGGAGAGCGCATCCAGGGCGGCAATGGATCCGGCGCTGGAGCAGTAGTAGACCGTACCCTGATGATAGAGCGGCGGGGTCACAAAGCTGCGGACCCGAAGCCGGATTCCAGAGCCAAAACTCACGGCAAACTTGCCTGGCCTGAGAGTGCAGACCTTGCGCCGCCATTTGACCCGGCCGGTCCGGCTTTCAAAGGCAATGACTCCGTATTCCGTATCAATATGAACACCGCTGCCGATATTATCCAGGTAATACCCGGCGTATACGGTGGACGGGCCGGCCGTAGGTGCGGTCTTAAACCGCATCAGCGCTTCCTCTTCCGTGGACGCGGACATGGGACCGTAGGACCACTTGAGCTGACCGGTCATCTCGTCCAGGGCCATCATGGTGGGGCCGTTCTTGTACATGGGTGTAAAAACCATGCCGTCGTGAACTATAACATTCTCTGTGTAGTACCGGCGGGAAGCCTGCCAGTTGACACGGCCGCCCAGGTCATTCTTCCAGCGCAGCTCGCCGTTAAGGATCGATCGGCAGTAGATTACATTCTTGTGACGGTAGATCGCACTCTTACCCGTAACCACGGGATGAAACCGGACATGATAATCGCCCTGGGAGGCGGGCAGCACCTGCTTCCATACCGGCGGCTTGATGGCGTAGGGATCTGTGGTCGCGGGCATGTGCACATAATCATCAGCCGTGATGCATCCGGGGCTGGATTTCTGCGAAAAAAGCTCCGGCGTATTCACTTGACTGTTTTTAATAAAATCATAAAATGCCTTGAGTTTTTTGGAGCCAAGTTTGCTGGCAGCACTATTCTTTGGCAGCTGAATCGAGACCTTTTCACCAAGCATTTTACGGCAGAATGCGATTTTCAGCGTCAGCTCCGGGGTGTAAACCTCTTTCGCTGGAAAGTATTTTTTCACAGTCGTGAAGTACTCAAGCGCGGCCAGGTAATGGCCCCGGTCCAGTTCCGCATCTCCAAGCACCAGCATGGATTTGGATCCGTAACTGGTGCAGAGCATATTGTCTCGGATATGGGCCAGGCCTTCCAGTGAGTTTTTCTGCCGCGATACCTCAAAGACCTCTCTGGCCCGTGCATCGTTCTTTTCCCGGTAGAACTTGAGATCTTCTTTGGGGAAATTCAGAATCCGCAGCTGGCAGTAGTAACTGATCGGCACGTAAATACCATACGGATTCACGCGATAAAGAGTATCCGGAAACTTATCAATCACCTGCTGGTAGATATCCAGGGCCAGACGATAATCTCCCTTCTCCTCCTTTTCCATTCCCGCCTTGACCAGTGCATTGGCGCGGGAAGAAATTTCCACAAAGCTCTTGGTGTAAAAGGTGGTTTCCGCGGAAAGCTTCAAAAGCTCTTTCGGAGGTTTGCCTCCGCGAAAGACTTCAGACGTTTTCTTCTTGAGAAAATCGGGTTTGTATTTCTCATACACTGCTTCAATGGAAGGTCTTTTCGATGTTTTCTTTTTTACCCCGACGTTGGGAGCCTTGCCTTTCTTCTCAGCAGATATGGTAAATGCAAGACAGAGCACCAGCGTTGACACGGCAAAGAAAACTATTTTTCTTCTCATTCCCAGACTCTCCTAACGCGGCACAGCCGCAAGCAAACAACATTCAGGTTCAATGATAATTACCTATACGACGACTCTCTACGTTCAACTCTCTACTTCTTTTCAGAAGAATTCGGTATGTCTTTGAGTGCAGTCCGGTAATCCGTGTGGTATCCGAGTTTCACGCTCAGAATCCGGCTGTTTCCGGTATCGGAAATAAACAGCCGCCTGTCGCTGTATGCGGCGGTAAAATTCGCATACATCAATGCTATCTCATCTCCGCCTACAGACCGCAGTTTTTCTGATCGGAAACGCTGGTCATCCACCAGGGGCTTGCCGTCATCCACGTTGCCGTATCTTCCCATCTGCAGGATCAGGTTTCCGTTTCGGTCCAGCACAGCCACCTGTCCTCGGATATACTGCGGAATATATGACCGGTCCAGCGGATCCAGGCACAGGGCTGAGTTCCAGCAGTTGCAGGGTGCGCTGTCGCGGGAAAAACCAGCTCCGGAAAAAATCCATTCCGCATCTTTGACCCAGAACCTGCTCGACGCCTCCACCCTCATAGACATATACCCCTTCGGGCTGGGCAACTGCGATTGGGTTTCTCCGCAATGCCGCTATTTTCTTGGGATGCCAGAAAAGCGTCTTTTCAAACTGCGGCTTAAGGCCCAGGGATACGCGGATAACAACATTCTCTTTTTCGTCCACATAGCGGCCAAGATCGTTCTTACCATCCCAGATAATTTCCTGCACTTTGCTCTTTTTTTCAAACGGTTCAGGCGCGTTCGGCCCAAGAACACCAGACGCCAGGTGCCGAAGTATATCTCCCTTTGTATTCTCAATTACAACGGTTACATCACAGAATCCCTTTGTTTCAAAGGAAATGGTTGTCTGGTCTCCGTTTCGTTTCAGGGAAGGTTTCTTTGCGAACTCAAAGATTTCTTCCCGGTCAATCGTATAGTCCTTCTTCTGCGTGGACTGCCAGAAACCAGACGTTTTATTATTCTGACCGTGCGCCAGCAAAGGAATCAGACACAAAAAAAACAGCACCCCTGCGCTTCGAATAAAATTCGTCATAACAGCTCCTGTGTGACATTTCTGAAAAAGTTATCTACCCTCATGAAACAAAAATTCCATGACCGTATTTACAGAATCATACCATTGTCTGGATATTATACTATGATTTTTAAAATGTGTTGTATCTTTTTGGATTTTTTTTGGATACCGTGTGGTACACTGTTCAACTTAAAAGGCTCCGCTATTATATTTCGAAAACCTGGATAAATCAGGACAAACCGTCCATATCAAGAATTTTCACATCCGGGTACGATTTTGTATTGCTGTATTAATTTCCTGCCCCTCTTTCCATTTTTTAAAGGAAATCGGACAGACCTTTATTATAATGAACAATCAGAATTGTACAAAGACTTTCCATGAATGGTGCTATGCATACACAGGAACGACAACTCATTGAAAATCAGGTGGCTGCGGTTTCCCGGTCATTTGCCTTTGTGATCAACCAGCTTGCAGATCCGCTCAAAACCGAAATCCAGATCGGATACCTGCTTTTCCGTCTGGGTGATAACCTGGAAGACACCTCGTCGCTTACCGTAGACGAAAAACGTGATCTCTTTGAAGAACTCATTGTTGCATTCCGAGACAACCATCCCTTTACGCCCAGCCTGGACAAATACAGGGATAATCCCTGGCAGGGGCTGACAAAAGGCGAGATCGAGCTCTTCAGCCACACCGATAAAATTATTGCAGTCTTTTCCACCCTCTCGGAAAAAGCACGCGAAAGCCTGCTCCGCGAAGCAGTCAACATGTTCCGGGGCATGGAAAAGATTCAGCAGGAACACCGAACCCCGGACGGAAAATACGTAAGCCTGAAAAACACCGATGAACTCAATGAATACTGCTATTACGTAGCCGGAACCGTGGGTGACTTTCTGACCGAGCGTTTCCTTGATGCCATACCGTATCTGGATGAACAGAGAATTTCTCTGCTCAACCAGACCCGGCGATCCGTGGCCCTGACCCTTCAGGTCACCAACATCACACGGGACATTAAGGACGATTATGAAAACAATCATATTTTCTACCCGGCAGAGCTGATTGACGGATTTGACACACAGACTCTTCTGGTGCCTGAAAACCAGAAAAACATCATGGACGCAGGTGCCAGAATGGGCGCCTGGCTCTATCCCAGCCTGATCCAGGCTGAGAAATACATCTCCCAGATTCCACTCCGCGAACACCGCATCCGTCTGTTTGTGATTATCCCGTATGCCATGGCCCTCAAGACCATTGGGCTTACCCTGCGCAATCCGGACATCTTCAAGGACGAGCCGGTCAAGATCACACGCTCCCAGGTCAAACGAACCTTTCTGATGTCCAGGGCCGCGGCCTGCTCCAACATTGTGATGACGCTCTGGTTCAACAGCCTCAGGGATGTTATCCGAAAGAAAATCGAACCCTTTCAGCCATGATCTCAAAAAAACGTTTCTACGTTCTTATCCTTTCTTTGATTCTCAGCCTGTCTGCAGGACAAGGCGCAGACAACCTTGAGAAAGAAGTCCGGATCCAGCTTGACCGCAATAACGGAGAAACAGCGCTCCAGCTCTTAAAAAACGCACCTTCGGACAAAGCTTCGTTTCCGCTTCTTCGGGCCAGAGCACTCCTGATCTGCGAAGAGTATCAAAAGGCTGCCGGGCTGGCTGCAGCAAACAACGATCTCTTTCTGGCAGGACGCGCCCTGATCCTCTCCTTCCGCTCCCTTCCCAAAAAAGAACGGGCAGTGCTGACGAAAACCATTACCCGGACACTGCGAAAGAACAAGCAGACCGAACGCATTATCCTGAATCTGCAGCGAAGCCTGGCACCGCATGCCCCCAACGAAAACGTTCGCTCTTATTCCAAAGCCATACAGCCGATAGAGAAATCATCCTTTTCTCCGGAAAACGCGGCAATCATTGCCACCATACTGATTCAGAATGAGAAATACAAAGATGCGATTGAATTTCTGAAACGCCACACCCATAAACACAACAAAGACGCCATGCTCTTCAACCTCCTGGGCGAAGCGCTGGGCAGGCGCACCCGTCAGGTTTTTGCGCTTTCGCGGATCGGACTGGCCAAGCGCTCGCTCAAGGCCTTTGAAAGGGCGGTCTCTCTGGATCCGACCAATGCCGGCCACCGCTACGATCTGATGCAGTACTACATGCGCGCTCCTGGCTTTATGGGCGGCGACAAAGACAAGGGACGCAAACAGGCTGAAGCAGCGAAGAAATTTGATTCCGGTCCGGGCGCAAAGACCATGGGGCGATACTATTATCTGAAAAAACAAACCAAAGCCGCAGAAAAAGAATTTCAGGCTGGCATCAAGACCGAACCCATGAACCCGGCACTTCATATGGCATACGGTAACTTTCTGATGGATACCAAACGATATACTCAGGCAGCTGCGGTATTCACGACGATGACAGAGAAATTTCCAACCCGTGCTCTGCCCAGATACAAAGCCGCAGATGCCATCATCCAGTCCGACAAAAACCTGACAGATGCGGTTCCGTTTCTTGAGAGCTATGCAGCAAAGCGCGATCCCCATGGGCCGACCCTGTCCGAAGCCTATGAAAAACTCCAGCAGATCATGGAAAAAACCGGTAACAAGGCAAAAGCCCGGGTCTATGAGAAATGCATGTCAGATGAACGGCTGCCTGGAGAAAACGAGAAAAACAGAAACCGCAGAAATCAACGGTAATTCGTCAAAGGAGAATCAAATGAAACTCGAGACCAAACCCGATTTCGAAGCCGCGCAGAATCAATGGGAACTCTTCTGGCAGCACAAAAGCCCCCGCCCCATGATCCGGGGACAAATACTCAAGCCGGGCAAAGAACCGGTTAAAAAACCACCCTATGCAAGCGGTCACGATGGAAACTTCCAGCCCGTGATTGATCAGCTTCTAAAATGGGCGGATGCCTATGAATTCGTTGGAGAGGCGATTCCCTTCTTTTATCTGGAATTTGCTGCGGACCACTTCTCCTCACTGCTGGGCGTGGAACTGGAATTTCATGAAGGCCAGCAGGGCGGCTGGCCCGTACACTGCATGGAGGATATAGATGATGCAGATATCCGTTTTCGTCCGGAATGCAAATGGTGGGAACGCACGGTTGAATTCGCTCAGGCACTCAAGAAGGATCTTGATGGAAAAATTCTGATTGCCAGCCCCACGCTGGTCGCCAACCTGGATGCACTGGCAGCCATGCGCGGTCCGCAGAATCTTATCTTTGATCTGATGGACAAACCGGATTCTGTGAAACGGGCCCTGGACCAGATCACTGCAGCACACAAAGAAGTACTGGATGCCTTTGCCGAACTCTTTGAGTTTGATAAATGGGGCAGCATCAACCGCCACGGACTCTATACCAAAGGCGCTATCAATGTGGCGCAATGCGATATTTCCGCCATGCTCAGCCCGGACATGTTCGAGGAGTTCGCCTTCCCGTATATTGAGACCGAATTCAGCCGGTACAGCGGCGGAGAATATCACCTCGACGGACCGGAGGCCATCAAGCACCTGGAAATGCTTTGCCAGCTCAAGCGACTGGATGTTGTCCAGTGGATTGCAGGCAGCGGAGAAGCTGCGGAAAAAGACTGGACCTGGCTCTATGAAAAAATCGACCGTCTGGGCAAAGGCCAGTGGCGCGGCGGCAGCATTGACCAGGTCAGAAAAATGATCCAAGAATACGACTCAAGGCAGCTGGTGCTGAATGTAGAGAACGCTTCCCGCAGCGAAATCGAAGACCTGATCGATTTCTCGCTGAATTAAGAATAGAGCAACAAAAAAATGAAGTCACTTTCTCTCAGAAAATGACTCCATTTACAATTCTCTACTCACTGCAGGTAAAGCCATCGACCACAGACTGTCGACCATCGACTGCTTTTATCAGTGCAATGTGCTGATAAAGCAACCACCTCCACCACCACCACCTGATGATCCTGCGGCAGAGGTTCCAGTGCTTCCGGATGTACCGGTGCCGGTACTTCCCGCACCATCACCACCATCCACCGGGCTGATGTGCAGGTCATTGGCCACCTCAAAGAGCGTGCGTCCGTCTGCGTCCCGCTGGGTTTCGTCCGGCTCGCTGTCATTGTTGCTGTCGATGCTGTTGGCTTTCAAGCCATGCGCAACTTCAAAATCATCCTGCAGGCCGTCGCCGTCTGCATCGCCCGGATTGGACCAGCTGGAGTCCGCGGCATTGTTTTTCATCCGTACCTTGCTCAGGGCTTTTGCCACCTGCGCGGGCTTGGCCAGTTCTCCGGCTTCGGTGATCAGCACAACATAGTTGGAGTGCGCGCCTGTGGTGGCTCCTGCATAGTTGCCACCCAGCGTAATGGTGCCGGCCGCATACTCTTTCTTGAACAGACGAAGCGGGGACGCGCCGCCATCCTGGGCCGAGATGGTCAATCCTGTATCTGTGTAGGATGTCATCCACTGCGGCAGGTTCGGAGACTGCGCAAACGCCCGCTTGTCGTATGCCACATACACGTCCACCTGCTTGTTCACATCTAAGACCAGGTGATCGCTCGTGGTCGCGTATTTGTCGTTATTCGCGGTCCGGATGCCCCATGCACCCATCAGACCATCGGGCATGGACGTGATTCTGCAGCTCCGGTCCACATAGTAGTAGGAGCCCACAAACAACTGGCTGATACGGTAGGTTCCGGGTTTCTGAAGAACAATGCTCAGCAGTTCATCTTCGTCTTCATCCACCTGGATCACTACGGTGTCCTGGGCCGTGAGTGCGCCGTCAGAGACGGTCAGAACAACAGTGTACGTGCCAGACTGGGTGTATATGTGCGATACGTCTTCACTGTCCGCCTGTACATCGTCTCCCAAATCCCACGCGTATGTAAGCGTGTCATTGTCCGGATCTGTGGAGGAGGCTCCGCTCAGGTTTACGGTCAGCGGCGCAGTGCCTTCGAGTGTATCAAAGCTAATTACCGCTGTGGGCGGACGATTGATATTGCCCACGGTGATGGTCACGTCTTCACTGTCTGAGAGCGTACCGTCGCTTACGCTGAACCGGACTGCATAGTTACCGGACTGGGTGTACTCCGGGGTCCAGGTCAGGGTGTGGCTGTCTGCGTCAAAGACCGCGCCACTCGGCAGGGTGCCTGTGCTGAAGGTTACGGCATCCCCGTCCGGGTCGCTGCCGTCAACAACAACGACCAGTTCCTGGTTCTCAGCCACGCTCCGGCTTCCGATGGGATCGAGAACCGGCGGGCGGTTGACGTTGCCCACGGTGATCGTTACTTCTTCGCTGTCAGACTGCGGGGGTGTGCCGTTGTCCGTAACGCTGAACAGTACCGGGTAGTTGCCCGCGGTGTCAAATCCGGGCGTCCATGTAAAGGTCTGCGTATCTGTGTCAAAGACTGCGCCTGTGGGCAGGCTGGCCGCGCTGAAGGCAAGGGTATCACCTTCGGCATCGGTCGCGCTTATGCTGAAGGTGAGTGTTTGACCTTCGCTGACGCTCTTTTCGCCGATGGGATCCAGTACAGGTGCGTCGTTCACTGCACCGACTTCGATCGTGACCGTGACAATGTTGGAGTCCACGGTCCCGTCGTTTGCCTTGAAGGTGAAGCTGTCCGTGCCGCTCCAGTCCGCGTTCGGGGTGTAGGTCAGGGCCGGGGCTGTGCCGGAAAGCGTTCCATTGGACGGACCGGAAACCACACTGTACGTCAGCGGGTCGTTGTCCGAATCCGCTGCAGACAGCGTGATTTCAACCGGTGTATCCTCGTCTGTGGATACGCTCTGACTCTCTGCCACCGGCGGGTGATTTGCACTACCGCCGGTCAGCGTGACAATCCACATGTCCGGGTCAGGATCGTCACTATCACCCTCGTTGACCATCGATCCGCTCAGCTCACTGCCGTTACTGAACGTCACTGTCACTGCAATGCTGCTGAGCGTTCCGTCAATATCGCTTGCAGTCGCTCCAGCGCTGTTCGCTTCGCTCGCGCCGGCGGCCAGGCCGGTTCCGCTGAAATCAAGCGTGACCGATGGTGAGGATACACCGTCATTGTTACTGCCCATATCCGGCGAGACCGTGTATGCGCCCGCGGCCTCGAACAAGTCGAACACACCGCCTCCCTCTATCTCAAGAGATACAGATGTCACGCTCTCGGAATCCGACGTGTTCGTTATCCGAAACTGGAAGAAATCGTAATTCACGTTCGCATAATCCGGGTCGATCACCACTATTGCACCAATTGTACTACCGGACGGATTCACGGTCACGGTCACAGCCGCAGTGTCCGTGCCCCCGTTTCCGTCAGTTACCGTGTAGGTGAAGCTGTCACTTCCGCTCCAGCCTGTATTCGGGGTGTAGATGACGCTGGTGCCGTCTTCGGTCACACTGCCGTTGGTGCCCTGGGTTACAGAGGCAATGCTTAACGTGTCGCCGTCTGCGTCTGTGTCATTGGCCAGCACGTCTATGGTCACGGCAGTGTCTTCGCCCGTCTCTGCTGTATCGTCTGTGGCCACGGGGGCAATATTCTCCCCGTCACCGGCCGCGTAAATAACACCGGATTCAAACGCAAGCGCGCCCACAATTTCCGTTGTATGATTCACTTCATCATCGGCGGATTGCTCTTCCTCAATAAAGAGGGTGATGGATGAGCTGTTCAGCGTTTTGTACCGCAGTCCGGCTGTGTCCCCGCCATCGTATGTCTGTATGGCGGCAATGCAGACCGGCACGTCTGAAAATGCCTGTGAAAAATTCATGGTACAGGAGGTATGCGTGACTTGATCCGGGGTTTTCAGGGCGTCAAAGCGTTTGCCGCCACTCTGGCCACTGCCCGCGGTCATGGCAATCCAGCCCAGGGTCTCGGCCGCATGACCGGTTCCAGCCAGGGCTTCTTCCTCTTCGATCATGATATCAAACCCGGTTGTGGTGATGTTCTGAATTCTGGGAGTTATTGCACTACTTTCATTTACGCTCATACACTGGGCCGTGACCACGGGAATGGAAGTAAACGCACTGTCAAAGGTCACGGAAACCCAGCTCGTGCCCGCGGATACGGTTCCGGCCCTGATCTGGGTTCCGTTTTCCAGGGTGTGATTTCCGGCTTCAACTACAACATATCCGGCTGTTTCCGTTATATGGTATCCATCCAAATAATCCCATTCATCAATCTGGAACTGGAAGCTGCTGGTTGAGGTGTTTTTTACGCGCAGGGTGGATGGATTGGTGTCCGCGTAACTCATGGGTCCCATGACTACTACCGGATTGGCATATGCCCGGCTCAGGTTTATGGTATGCCACTGGGAGAAATCGCTCTGATCGGTAGTTACGCTGCCGGCTTCACCGATGATAATATCATAGGGAGCATCAACGGTGATGGTTACCGTGGCCGTGTCTGTTCCACCGTTTCCGTCACTTGCGGTATACGTAAAGGTATCGGTGCCGCTGAAGCCCGTATCCGGCGTGTAGGTCACATCGGTCCCGTTGTTGGCAACCAAGCCGTTTGCGCCCTGGGTCACGGACGCTATGCTCAGCGTGTCACCTTCTGCATCCGTGTCATTGGCCAGAACGTCTACAGTCACAGCCGTATCTTCCTGTATGGAAGCGCTGTCATCCGCGGCAACGGGTGCGTCATTGACCGCGTCAACGCCGATGGAGACCGTGGCGATATTTGAATCCAAGGTACCGTCATTAGCCTTGAACGTAAAGCTGTCGGTGCCACTCCAGTCCACATTCGGGGTGTAGGTCAGGGCCGGGGCTGTGCCGGAAAGGGTTCCGCTGGACGGGCCGCTGACTACTGAGTATGTCAGGTCATCCCCGTCCGGATCGGTTGCGGTAAGGGTTACTCCAACCGCGGTGTCTTCATCCGTGGTCATGGACTGGTCCGCTGCGACCGGAGGTTCGTTGACATCGGTTACGGTTACAGTCACGGTGGCCGTGTCTGAGCCGCCGTTGCCGTCACTTGCCGTATACGTAAATGTATCAATCCCGCTGAAACCGGTATCCGGCGTGTAGGTCACGCTGGTGCCGTCTTCGGTTACACTGCCGTTGGTGCCCTGAGTCACAGAGGCAATGGAGAGTGTATCCCCGTCCACGTCCGTATCATTTGCCAGCACGTTTACGGTTACGGCTGTGTCTTCGTCCGTGGTTGCGCTGTCATCCGCAGCTACAGGCGCGGTGTTCACGTCAGCCATTGCCGCGATTTCAGCTGCACTGAGCACCTGGTTGTGAATCCGGACATTATCCAGCAGCCCTTTGTAATAGACGCTGTTGCGGCTCCCGTCAAAGGATTCGGCTTCGGATCCGTCACCAAGGAAGCCGTACCGCGTTGCTCCCGACCCCAGCCGGACATGGGTCGCGTGACCGTCCTGCTGGCTGTTGAGTACGCCGTCAATGTAAATCTTCTTGTCATTAGCTGCTGCCGAATCAAAGACTACGGCAATGTGGTGCCACGCGCCGTCATCCACGCGGACCGTGGACACCATGTCATGCAGCACGCCGGAGCTGTCTGTAGTATCCCACGAAAGCCGTCCGGCATGTCCGTCTGCTTGGTGAAAATTGATCCCTGCGGACCAGTATTCGCTGCGGTCAAAGTCAACCAGTGTTGCCCGCTCATTCTGCGGCGCTTTCATCCAGAAGGTTACTGTGACTTTTTCCACGGCTCCGGCCTGGCTGTAATGCATGTTCTGTATGGCCACGTAGTCGTCTGTGCCGTCAAATGAAAGAGCACCTCCCAACTTTCCAGCAGTCCAAACCGGGCTGTTTCGCAGTGTCCCATTGTATCCGTTTCCGGAGGAGTCTGCTGCGGTTGTGCCGGATGGTTCATCCAGTTTCCAGTGTGCTTTAAGTGCAGCAGAAACCTGAACCGTTACTGTTGCTGTATCGGTGCCGCCGTTGCCGTCACTTACAGTATACGTGAAGGTGTCGGTTCCGTTCCAACCTGTGTTCGGGGTGTAGGTTACGCTGGTGCCGTCTTCAGTCACACTGCCGTTGGTGCCCTGGGTTACGGAGGCAATACTTAACGTGTGGCCGTCTGCGTCTGTGTCATTGGCCAGCACGTCTATGGTCACTGATGTATCCTCAGCTGTCGACGCACTGTCGTCCGCTGCCACCGGCGGGTTGTTCCCGGTGACCACAAACGTCACCGGCACCTCGACGGCCGGATTATCTGGATCGTTGGAGGTGATGGTGATGGTGGCGGTATGCGT
Source organism: uncultured Planctomycetota bacterium (assembly GCA_964524955.1). GTDB lineage: Bacteria > Planctomycetota > CAZGEP01 > CAZGEP01 > CAZGEP01 > CAZGEP01. Next base: position 17,309 of record CAZGEP010000060.1, read on the forward strand.
GCCCGGCCCGGCCGCGCGCGGGTCCAGCGCGACCACCAAGTTCGCCGTGTTTCCCTTGGTCGTGTAGCCTGAACCAACAGTCCGGCGATACAGCATATCCTCCTCGCCGGCCGGATGAACGTCGAGCCAATCGCTGGAGAACGCGTCGGCACCGACCAGGTACAGGGGATCATTGCAGAAGTTGTTCGCATACCAGAGGTTGCCGTTGCCGTCGTGCGCGAGGTGACCGTAGCTCTTGATGCCCGCAGCGGCGCCGGTGAGCGGGAACGAGCTGAGCACATGACCGGTCGCCGGGTCCAGTTTGCTGATATGAGGCGGCAGCGAGGCGCCCACGGTGGGGCATCCGTTCACAACGAAGAGATACCCGTTGGCCCAGGCGATAGCTTTCAGGGAGCCAACGGTATGGTCCAACCCATCCGTAGCGCCCATGGCATGCAATGCCGCCGGTGGAACGGGATAGCTGTCGATAGGTTGAGCGGTGGCGGCGTCCAGTTTCACAATCACTTTCGGGTAATAAGAGTTGTAGTTGTTCGTCCCATCTCCCTCGAGCAGCCAGAACGCGCCGCCGCCATAGGTCCACGCCAGGAACTTCCGGCCGCCGTGATTGACGCGCTTGACCACCGAGCAGTCGGACGGGTCCAGAAACACGAAGTCGCTCTGTGTACCGCGCGTGATCAGGTGCCGGCCATCCCAGGCGAGCCCCGCGCGATCGCAGACGATGTGGTCTACATCGAACCGTCGAATGATGCTGCCGTCCGAGACATCCAACTTGCACAGGTAACGTTTTAACTCGTAGTCGGGAGCGACATACCTGGTGAAATCGGGGCCGACCACCCAGAGGTGGGTTCCGTCCCAGACCATGCCCTCGGTGCGTACCAGGATATTCGTGTCCTGCACGTCGAGTGGGACCTCCCGCAGAGTCGCGCCGCGGTTATCCGGTTCGGCCACGTCATCGGTCATCTTCCATTCGAAAATCTGTTGCCCGTTGTTGGCCAGATCGAGCACGGCCGCCACCGACTCGCCCGGATCGATGTCGCCGCTTGCATTGACGGCGGCGGGTGTTACGGCAATGGCCGCCGGGGCCGGCGGGTCGGTGGGAATGAGCACGTAGGCCTTCCAATCGGGGTTCGCGCCCGACGGTCGGGGAGACCGGTAGAGCGTGCCGTGAATGCCCTGTCCGCAGATCCAGCCGTTGTCGTTTATGGCCTCGGCACGGCGGAAGTGCCAGTTTTCGTTGTTTACGACGATATCGTCGAGACGGTACATCACGCCGTCCTTCCACAACACGGCGTACCGCTCGATGTTGTCCGCATCCGTCCCGTAGTAGGGATTGCAGTTGCCGACGACATCGCCGTGGTTATTGATGTCCTCCGCGTACGAGTGGAAATAGGTGGAGCCCCATACCGATTTCGGGTGCAGGTCTACGGTGCGGCCGCCCGTGTAGAGAGAGGCTTTCCTCCCCGTCGCGCTGACCGCTTCGCCCATATCGTTGACGGCGCCATATCCCTGCGTACCACTTGCGTTCCAGTCCGGGTGCCACAGGCGACCGTTCTTCCAGAAGAAGGGCCTTCGGACGTAACGTTGGCCGCCAACCTCAAGCTTGCCGAAAAACACGCCCTGGTTGTTCACGTCCACGGCTTCGCCGCCCAGAACGCCCTCGAACTTCGCCCCGGTGTGGTCCGCGCCCCACATGACCGGTACGAAATACCCGCCGCCAAAGGCGGTACGGTTTTCGTGGATGTAGCCAGCGGCTTCGCCGCGGTCGTTCACAGCCATGATCCTCTCGAAGTTATTCCACGGTGAGAACAGGTCGACAAACTGTCCCTGCTTCCAAAGGATGGCCCCGGTAAAGGGGGTCCCGTCGGACAGATGCATGCCCTCGACCTGCACGGCCACGTAGCCGGTGTCGCTGACGGAGGCAGCAAGGGTGACCTGGTTCTCGCCGTACCAACCGGGTGCGGAGCCCAGGGCCCGGATCTCTCCGTTTTCCCATATCCAGGCCCTGGAATAGTAGCGCGGCTTGCTCACGAATTCCTGACCGCCCACGACCTGGCCGAGGTTGTTTACATCCATGGCTTTCATGGGGCAGTAGTTCTCTTTATAAACGCTCGGCCAGTCCGGCGGCAGATCGATGGCCACGGCGCGATAGTAGGGGCGGACGGGGCCGCCACCCGCAACTCGATTCCGGCCTGATCGGGCGGCATGTTCACCACGTACCGCCGGGAACGCCGTCTCGTCTCTCCATCGCCGATGCGGGCGACAAAACCCATCGCGCCGGTCTGGCCGAACACCCCCGTGAATGTCCAGTGCCCGTCGGGACCGCTTTCCAGGAACTTGCTGAAGGTGCCGACACAGGCCACTTCCGCCTTGGCCACGGGTTGTCCCGTGGCGTCATCCACAACCTTACCCGAGACGGTCGCGGTCACGAATTCGAAATCCAGGGTGTGGTCGCCCGGCAAAGAAATGGACCTGCTGTCGCTCTCATGAAAGCCGGGATACGTGGCCTGCACGCCGTATTTCCCGTCGATGGCCGTGAAACGGCACGCGCCCGACACGTCGCTGGTTACCACACCCGAAATCGGCCCCCGGTAACGAACGGCGGCGCCTTCGAGGGCGGCGCCGTCGCGGGTGACGCGGGCCGTCACGATGCTCGACGTATAGACAAACACGCGGAGGCTCTCGACGACGGTCTCGTTGCCGGTCACGTCCCGCATGCGCACAACCAGATCCACGGCTTGCGGGGTCGGGGTATCCGCCGCCGCCTCGATTACAAACGGCGACGCCGGCGCAGCCCGGCTCATACCGCCGATATCTCCGTAGTCCACGCTCCCTTCAACCACGGTGATGTATGCGTTCGAAACGCTCAACACGGCCGTGACGCCGGAAACCGGCTCGAACCCGACGTTCTCCACGTCCATGGCCAATCCTACGCGCTCGCCGGGATTGATGAACCCGTCGGCATTGCCCTGCGTGCCGCCTTCGCTGTCGTCGTCAACCGCGAGAGTCTCCGGTCTGGCCCGAAGCATAACGCCGTCCGCCAGGTCAAGCGCGTTCTTCAGGTTCAGCCGCCGGCCGGTCAGCGTCTTGCCGGCCAGGGCGGAAATCGGATCGCCGCTCTCGAGGACAATATGCTTTAACTGGTCCCACGTCAGATCGGGTCTTGACGCCTTGAGCAGGGCGCAGGCGCCCGCCACGTGCGGCGTGGCCATCGACGTGCCGCTGATGGTCCAATAATTCAGGAACTGGTCGTCCCCTTGCATCGGATCGGTCACATATGTCGGGAACGTGCTGTAGATGTCTACCCCCGGTGCGCCAAGGTCCACGCTGTTCGCGCCGTAACACGAAAAACCGGCCAGTTCGTCGTGGTAATCGGTGGCGGCAACCGAGATGATGTTGGCGCAGTCATACGAAGACGGATACATGGGAAAATTGTCGTTGTTGAAGTTGGAGTTGCCGGCGGCGGCGGCGAACAGCACGCCGTGAGAACCCGCGTCGGCGATGGCGTCCTTGAGCGCTTGGTCGTACGGACCGCCGCCCCAGGAATTGGACGTCAGATCGCAACCGATGGACGTGGCGTAGGATACCGCTTCCATGGCGTCCGATGATAACCCACCTCCTGAGCCCAGGAACTTCAGCGCCACCAGGGACACATTCCAGCACACGCCGGCCACGCCCACGCCGTTGTCGCCCGCCGCGCCGATCGTGCCGGCGCAGTGGGTGCCGTGGTAGTAATCGTCTTTTGGATCGTTATCGTTGTTGCAAAAGTCCCATCCGCGCCAGTCGTCCACGTAGCCGTTGTTGTCGTCGTCCACGCCGTTGAACCGCTTGTCACGGCCCTGGCCGTCCGTGCCGGTCTCGCCGGGGTTGTTCCACATGTTCGACGCAAGGTCCGGGTGCGTGTAGTCAATGCCCGTATCGATGACCCCCACCAGCACGTCGCGGTTGCCGGTGCAGATGTCCCAGGCCTCGGACGCGTCGATGTCCGGGTCGCGGCCTTCCGGAACCACATTGAACAGGGTGACTTCATAACCCAGCGCATTCTGCAGGAACTGGTCCCATCCTTCCCGCGAAACCGATACCACGGGCACCCAATCGCCGGACGACTCCAGGGTCCCGCGGAAATAGGAGTATACATCATTGTAGATGATCACGGCCTTGGCACCGGCGGCCATGGCATGGGCCGTCTTCTCGGCGAAGGACAAGTCGCCGCGCATGATCGCGGCGACATTGCCGTTGACCTCGGCCGGGCACTGGCCGGGGAAACCCTTTCCGCAGTCCACCAGGACACCGGTAACCCCTTCTTCCGGCGTGAGGCCGGCAAAGGTCATGGGATACGCCGACACCCTCTCCTGCGTCGCGGGAATCAACACGCTGGCCGCTCCGCCCTGTTGTCCGGTGTTGTTCATTCCCCACAGCCTGTCGAAACAGGGGTCGTTTGGCGTCGCGCAGTGGCGCACAATGTAGTCCGGACCCGCATGGGAGACGGTGGCGGCTTCGCGGGCATACCCCCGGACGGCGAGGTCCACCGTGTCCAGGTCCACGCCCTGGAACGCGACCAGGTAGGTGTCCGCTCCGGGCACGCGCAGCTTCCGGCGGACCACGCCGCCGTGTTTCGCGTTCACTGCAGCCAGATCCGCCTTGGTCATGCCCTCGCGCAATTTCACGATAATGTGATCGGCGACCATCTCCTTTTGAACCCGCACCTGCTCTTTCCTTGTCACGAAATCGGTGCGTACGGTGTCTTTGACACATCCACACTGAATATCGTACCCACCACATCCACGTGTGCGTGCGGAGTGGTGACCCTGAATCCGGCGCCTTCGGACCGTTTGTCCACGCTCAGGTCCACCCGGCCGTTATCCAGGTCAAATAGCTTCTGTCCTTCTTCTTCGCGAACCCTTACATTTGTATCCGAAGATATTTCCACGCGTGTCTTTTCATCCGTGTATTCCATGACCGCACTTGCATCGGACTGAGTCCGGATGCGGTCGTTGTTATGGAGCTGCATGTCCTTCTGAGCGGGAATGACTTTTCCGCCGCGCTCAATTTCCACCTTACCATAAAACTCCTTGAGCCGCGCCCGGATGATATCCTCGGTCTGGCTGTACTGGTACTCGTTGATAAAGTAGGTCGCAATCAGAATCCCCACCATCAACAGCGCGGCATACTTTACCTGTGCGTACCATGGCAGCTTTATAACCGGGGGAACATATTCTTTCTTATCATCTTCTTTCGGGTATTCATCTGAGTGCGAATTCTTAAGTTCATTCTGAACGTCCTGTAAATTCCGCTCTGTGAGAAAATGACTGCGCAATCCCTGGTGAAAGTGCGTTTCCCGAATAAATTTCTTTACGTTCTCTGTGTCCTTGTGAAGCCAGCGGATGAGTTTCTGTCTTGTTTCATGGGTAATTTCGCCGTCCAGATACTGCTGGATCCATTTTTCATATTGTTTCATTGTACACCTCCGGCACCGGAGGCTGCCATTCTGTTCTCAATGCATTCCTTGAGTGCATCCCGGATTCTGCTGAGCATAACTCGTACCGTACCGGCTTTCTTACGAATTTTCTCGGCAATTGCGGACGGTTTCATGCCTTTCTCATATCGGAGAATCAACAGTCTTCGGGAGGGCTTTCTTATCTTCTGCACGCATTCCTTGAGTGCCCGGTTGCGCTGTTCGAGTTCCGGCGCCATCTCCTGGTATGCCTCAGAAATGATATCCACTGTATCTGGAAGTACGGCCATGTACTTTCGGGAGAATTTCCGTTTGGCTGAAAGCACTTCCAACCGGGCAACACCAATAGCCCAGGCCGGAAAGGGGTTAGTTGAGTCGTATTCGTTGAATTTCTTCCACAGAACCACAGCCACGTCCTGCAGAACATCATCGGCCTGGGCAAAATCCGGAATCAGGGAATGGATGTATCCGGAAACCAGGTACTGATTCTGTGTTCATAAGCGTGTAAATTCTTCATGTCTGTCCATAATTTTATCTCCATTCACACTGTTTCTTCCGAAGATGGCAAAACGTTACAAAAAAATAAAAATATTTTTCTTGAAATCACCATTGCTTTTCCTTACAACACTCTAAATCCACAAAATAGAACCCTTTCCAAGGAGACTGCCCATTGAAAAAAACAACCCTTTTTATTTGCACCCTGGTGCTGATTCTGATTGCGGCTGGATGGATGATCATAACAAATTTCTCTTCGAATTCAACGGTTGTTCTTTTAAGCGGCATTGTGGAAGGGACAGGATCTACCGGCAGCCTTGACAAAGCTGGGAAGTGGCAGAAAGCAACGATTCAAGCCGGAGGCAAGACACATACCTACGAATACAGAAAATATCAGACAATAACAGCTGTTGACCGCGAAACATTCAAATGGGCAAACGAGTCCCTTACTGTCAGCCCCTTTAATACAGTGCTTACCCTTTTAAGCTGGGAATCAGCGGGCAAAACCGATTTGATGGCTACGGCGTTCACAGATCCTGATAAGATCCTTCCCGTTATTGAAGAAGATCATAAAAAACGGCAGGGCAAGCCACGCTGGGCACGCACTTATTTTTATGGTGAGGTCAAACTGGAAAACATGATTGCTGTTGTTGAGGCGGTCAGTTCCAGGAAAGATCCTGAGAACCCCATCCACCACTCACACGTTAACATTATTGAGCAAGACGGAAGATACCTTATACAGAATCCGTCCAGTTCTCGTTCTCAGGGGTTGCTTGAAATGGCATTATCCTTTGACAATTGGAGCGTGGTAACCGGTGCAGCGCCGCATAAAGTCATAAAACAGGGAAAGTAACATTTTTCTCGCAGGAATCCAGACGTGCAGAGACGCGTGCCCCATTGGGCTGGCATATTCTCTCATTTTGGATAAAACGTCTGCACATCCGACCATTTGCCGCTGTTGTACTGGACCCGGACCGTTACCTTTTCCGGCAATGTATCCAGTTCAATGTAGAGCTTCTGCCCCCCACATCAAACAGTTTTTCACCTTCTGTAAATGGATAGTTGGTCTCAGGTTTGTCGGTATTGATTCTCCTTCATCTTGACATCACATCGCATTACGGTATACTCTGCGTTCAGTTCGATTGGCAGATATACGGGAGGTTTTCCTCCGTGACCCGACAACCAGGTACAATATGTCTGACCTGAAACGCCCGATCCATCATCCAGCCGTTATCCTGATAATCGCTCTGTGCGCATTGGTCTTTCTTTTGGATTCCGTTATGGGCCTAAAGCTATACAAGGTCTGGGGAGCGGTTCCCGCGGATCTGGTGCGCTGTCTGTCATCAAAAAGAAGCCAGGAAACAGGTTCTTCTTTTTCAGCAGTATTACTTACGTCAATCTCCTATATTTTCGTTCACAGTAACTCCGAACACCTGGCGTACAACATGCTTTTTCTGTGGATTTTCGGGTCCATTCTGGAAGAGATATACGGCAAATGGATGATTGCCGTTCTTTTTCTTGCCTGCGGCATCGGCGGCTGTTTTTTTCACGCGTTTATCAATAAATCCTCGAACGTACCTGCGATCGGAGCATCCGGCGCTGTCTATGGTCTTGAAGGAATCTACCTGGGGCTGATTCTGCGCTGGCGTATGCCCGACCCCAGGGTCTGGCCTCTTGCTCATCCTGTGGCGCCCATGCAGCTGGGTATACTAACCCTGTTAGGGGCTGTGCTGGATTATACAGCACTAATGAACCATCAGCGGGGAGTGGCTTATGGGGCTCACCTGGGCGGGCTTTTCTGC